>JAJFBJ010000100.1 GCA_020697375.1 Nitrospira sp.
CCGCGAGTTACTCAACACCGAACGGACTGCGTTTCCACGTGAGATCATAAAAGCCCTGGTCGAGCAATTGTCTCTCTATCCGTTGGGAACCAAGGTGCGACTGAGCAGTGGGGAAGAAGGGATAGTGATCGGCATCACGCCGCGGTATCCCGCGCGGCCGGTTATTCGTGTCACTGACGATCAGGAGGATCTCGGTTCGGACATGCCGCGCTGTCTCGATCTCAGCCTGCTTCCTCACGTGTCGGTGACGGACACCATCGATTCACCATCGCTGGAGCATGTCACCTTCCCCTCTTCTCAGCCGTCTGCTGAATCGTCCGTCCCATCCGGCAATGTGTCCGACCAGTTTGCGGCGCTGCTGGAGAGCCTTGATGCGATAGCCACCGTCATCCAAACCGCCGTGGAGAAGTCTCCGGCCCTGGCATCCGCTGCTCAGGTTGCGCCGGCAGCGGATGCTCCTGAGCAGACCGCGCACATACGCCGGGAGATTCTCGGGCTGTTCGCACTGGAAGCGCGCGAATGGCTCTATCAAATTCAGACCGCTCTTGAGCGATTGGATAGCACGACAGAGCAGCTTCGCCGGGCGAAGCTGGCCACCATTATGTGGCAATGCGCGAATAATCTCGCTCGATCCGCAGCAACCGTGCGGCTTCCGGCTCTGGAGAACATGGCCACCATGCTTCTCCCGATTTTGCAGGCGGCCGGTAGAAATGAACGGGCGGTAGCGGCTCATCATGTGGCTTCTCTTCGAGAGGGTCTGCTCCAGATCGCCATGACCGTGCAGGAACTGGAACCTGCCGGGATGTCGCAGAGCGAGGTCAGGGTTCATTCCGGACTAAGGGAGACCCCAAAACATGAGCCGGCGGAACCGATGGCGGCAGTAAAGTTGTCCTCAGAACCAGCTTTGCCGGATGACGTGGTCGCGGACCCCCTTCCATCCATCTCCATTCTTGACGCACTACGACAATTGCATGTTGCCAGGGGACGTTCCGTACAGCCTGTGCGCGATGTGCTGGAAACGGTCATTCAACGGTCCGAGCGTGAGGCGGAACACAATACCGATGTCGTGGATGCTAGAGTTGTCGGTCGTATCCTCAAGGACCTGGATGACCTGGATGAACAATTTCTTGCGCACACGCGGGCGCATGTCCCGGCCTTGCTCGCTACCCTCCGGAACATCGGACGCGCAAACGAAGAACTCGCCAGGTCTCCTCAAGCCTTGATGCCCATGTTTCAGGATATCGACAGTTTGCATGACGCGGCCGAGAGAGTCTCTGCCTCGAACATTTCCCAGTTTTTGCATGGCTTGCGTACATTTCTTCGGCTCACAGTCCAAGACAAACCCTATGCTGTTCGCGAACGACTTGCCGCAGTTGAGGAACGACTGGCCGCGCTGCTTCCCTTAGCTCAACAGTGGGTCGATATCGGTCGCGTGGAACGGGCGGCGATTTTCGAGATCCTACCCCATACTTAAACGTGGCCTTAGGCGTTATCCTCTGCTTGAGGCGCCTGCCGGGCTTCCCGCTTCCTCACACGCCAGAGACGAGCATTCGTCTCACCTCATAGAAATTCGATTCGCCCCGCCTAATCCTTGAGCACATTGCGTGGATCCCCATACAGCCCATTCGTTGGTGGTCTATCCACATGGTTGCACACAGCCCGTCCCCAGTTCTTGTGGACAAGGGGATGAATAGCCCAAGAGCCATTGGTCGCAGTCTTGCGAAAGATTTTCTGCGGGATCGCAGGCCCAGCGCGGTTGTTCGACATGGCGCGAGCGTACGATTCGTGATTTCGGCATGCAATTTCCCTTGCGGTTGAGGTTCCGATTGTACGACCATCACGACCATGCCGAAACTAGTCACGGTCAAACAGCTCGAAGGTCACGACGTCAAAGCAACGGCCTACATCAAAGCCTATATTTTATTTCCCGCCGGGATTCTCGGCTTGCTCTCAATGGTCGGAGGCGTAGGTGCATTGGGCTATCAGCTCATTGCTACCGACACGTACACCTGGGAGACGTTTTTGCAAAGTTGCGGATTATTGCTGCTAGGAGGATTGCTCGGTTGGATACAGACCTCGTACCATCGATCGATCCTGCGTCATCGACCCGAAGTCTTTGCCGCACGCATACAGCAGCCCACGATCAAGAAAAGCGGGCGTCCCAAACGTGACAGCTCATTGAGCCAAGCCCAATCCAGCGGGTCGCCCTGGGTGCCGGTCGCTTATCTGACCGGTCTGGCACTGCTCCTGTTTGGATCGACCGTCAGCGTGGTCTATGGTGCTGTCTATGCAGTCGCCGCGTATCTCTTGCCTTGGGCGGGGTTTTTTTGGACAAAGCTGTTTTTTTGGAGAAAAGTTCTGAAGACCTAATGAAGGACTGAGGAGCCTACTTCTCTGAAGGCTTACGAGCCCGCGCGCGCGTCCGGGTTTGCTCGAGCTTTTCGAGCCGTTCCTCCAACTCCCGAATGCGCCGGCGTAAATCAGGCAACTGTGGGATTACTGCCTGGGCTTTGAGAAACGTGGCATGCGGCATGACGGGGGCGCCGGACACGATTTGGTTGGGTTCCAGGCTTCTGGTGACACCGGATTTCGCCGCGATCATCACCTGGTCGCCGATCTGTAAATGATCGGCGAGGCCGGCCTGGCCGCCGACCATCACATGCCGTCCCAATGTCGTACTCCCTGCAATTCCCACTTGAGCCACAAGGATGCTGTGTTCACCTACCACCACGTTGTGAGCGATCTGCACGAGATTGTCGATTTTGGTTCCACACTTGATGACGGTGTTTCCGAAGGTGGCGCGATCCACGGTGACGTTGGCGCCCAATTCCACGTCGTCTTCGATGATCACTCCACCCAATTGTGGAATTTTTTGATGCCGCCCCTGATATTGAACGTATCCGAACCCGTCGCTGCCGATGACCGTTCCGCTATGTACGATCACGCGCGCTCCGAGGCGGCAGCCTTCCCGCACCACCACATTTGGGTACAGAAGGGCATCGTCGCCGATGGCGCTGTCGTCACCGACGAACACCCCCGGATAGAGTGTCACCCGAGCTCCAATGGACACGCGTGCTCCAAGGGTTACCCCAGGCCAAATTGAAACATCCGGACCGATGCTCACCTCCTCGCCTCGATGAATGCCGGCGGCGATGCCCTGCATGCGTGCAGGCCGTGCGAAAAAATGCTGGGCGGCGCGCGCGAATGCATAAGCAGGATTGTCCACTACGAGTTGCGGAGAACTAAAATCAGGCAGTCGCCGATCGACGAGAAGAGCGCCGATGGAAGCGCTCTGCATAATTTTCAAAGCGCGGTCCGAAGTTAGAAAAGCGAGGTCGTTAGGTCCGGCCTGCTCAAGACTGGCCACGCCGATGACCGTGGCGTCCGGCGAACCGATCAGGTCTCCTCCCACATATTCATGGAGCCGGCGGAGTGACAGCGGATCACGTCTTGGTGCGGTCGTCATCCGTTACGCCTTCTTGCCTTTGGCCGACCGGCTGGCTGTAGGCTTCTTCGCGGGTGACGAAGGGGGAGCCACCTGACCCTGGACATAGGCAATCACATGTCCCACGGTGGTGAGGCCGACCAGATCTTCATCGGGAATCTGAAGGTTGAATACCTCTTCGATTCGATACAACATCTCGATCACGGCCATCGAATCCAATCCAAGATCATCTCGCAGGTGATGCTCCGAACGGATCGACGCAGCGTCTCGCTTCAGGTAGTCCGCCAACGCTTGAATGATTTTGTCGGAGACTTCTGTCGTCTTGGCCATAACCGGTTTCCTTATCACTCGCCGCCAGCATCAGGTCCAGAAATGCGTCATTTGCCTGTTTTATCTTGGCACTCTTTTCAAGACGACCGCGGCATTGTTGCTGCCGAATCCAAATGCATTGACCAGCGCCACGTTGACCTTACGTTGCTGCGGCTTGGCTGACAGTCCCCCAAGGGCGCATGCCGGATCCGGGTCCTCCAGGTTGATTGTCGGGTGAACCTGTCCGCTGTCAATGGTCAAAGCCGACACGATGCCTGCCAGGGATCCGGCCGCTCCGAGGGTATGGCCCACCAGGGACTTCGTCGCGTTCACGGCGATGTTGTCGGCTCGCGATTTGAACAACTGCCGAATGGCTTTGACCTCGACTGCATCGCCCACGGTCGTGGAAGTGGCATGAGCATTGATGTAGTTCACGTGCGCGGGAGTGATGCCGGCATCTTTCAACGCCAGACGCATCGTGGTAGCGACTTCTGCTCCATCTTCTCGCGGAATCACCATGTGATAGGCTTCGCTGGTGGCTGCATAGCCGGCCACTTCCGCATACATCCGGGCCTTCCGTTTCTTGGCATGGGCCAGCGATTCAAGAATCAAGGCTCCCGCGCCTTCACCCATCACAAACCCGTCGCGCCCGCGGTCGAATGGACGGGAGGCTCGTTCCGGCGCATCGTTATACTTCGTCGACAAGGCGCGAAGCGAGCAAAATCCTGCGAAGACCAGCGGCGTAATGCTGGCATCGGCGCCGACGACGATCACGGCATCCGCGGTCCCCACGCGAATGCAATTCATGGCCTGCCCAAGCGCATGGGCGCTTGAAGAACAGGCCGTTGAAATGGTGAAGTTCGGTCCCTTGGCGCCATATGCCATCGCGACGATCCCCGAGGCCGAATTCAACGTAATCGCGGGAATAAAATTCGGATGCACCCGGTGCGGTCGTTTTTGCTCGTACAGCTGGGTGATTTCCCGCTCGCCCATGACCATGCCGCCCATTCCGGCGCCGACAATGACTCCGACGCGGTGCGGAGCTTCT
Organism: Nitrospira sp.; assembly: GCA_020697375.1. The sequence goes on from JAJFBJ010000100.1 coordinate 4,803, forward strand.
CGCGCCATTCGAAAGTCCGCATCGGCCAGGGCTTCCTTGGCTGCCACGAGGGCGAATTGCGCATAGCGATCTACGCGGTCACCTTGCCCGGCCGGCAAATAGTGATCGGGTGAAAAATCTGGGATCCTTCCGGCGACTCGCGACCGGTAGCCCTCAAGAGGGAACGGGTCGAACGACGTGACGGCCGAAATGCCGGACCGGCCTTCCAGCGCCGCTTTCCAAAATTGCGGCACGCCGATGCCGATGGGAGAAACTACGCCAAGGCCTGTGACGACGACTCGTACCGGCATATGAAATCGTCTGCTGCCTCCATATGATGCGTTATGCGGCCTGTCTACTTACCGGAAGGTGGCGTCACAGTCAATGATGCAAGCCGTGAAACGCCATCCGATGCCCTGTGCCAAGCATAGGTCCCGCCTTTCAGTAGCGAACCTTGAGCAAAAGGTAACAACCGAATGTCATAAAAACCAAGTTGGCCATCCAGCCAGCCAGCATCGGGGAGAGTGCGCCTCCGCGACCCAGCGCGATCGCCACGGAATGAGTCGTCCAGTAAAAAAAACCAACTGCCATCGCTTGGCCGATTCCCATGGCCATACCGCTGCCTCGCACGCCGGTCCGGCGAAGACTCAGGGCAATGCCGACGACCACCATGATGAACGTCACGCAGGGAAAAGCCATGCGGCCGTAGTAGTCCGTCAGCAGGCGCGGAAGCATGGTGCCGTTTCGCTGGAGACGATCGACATAGGCGCGGATATCGCGCAGCGTCATCAGCTCCGAGTCCAATTCCAACCAGGTGGTAAAATCATCAGGAATTTGTGCGAGGGGCAAGGGCTCTGCTTGAAACGTGCTCATCGACACCACGCCGTCTTCCTGAAACACTCGTTTGGTTCCCTCGTGCAAGACCCAGCCTTGCGGGGAGTACACGGCGCGCTGCGCTTCGGCAATCTGTTCCAATTGAAACGTCGGGCTCAAACGGTAGAGCCGTACCTTTTGTAACACGGCACCCCCCGGTTCGATGCTGTCGATATACATCAGCGTCTGGTCTCCTAGGCTGATCCAAGGCTGCGCGACTTTCAGTGAAACAGGGGCTTCCCGTTTTTCGATTCGCTGAGTCTTGATTTGATCCGCGTAAGCGAGCGCGAGAGGAATGACGGTGGAGCTGAATAGAAACAGCACCATCGCCAGCACGGTTCCAAAAAACAAAAACGGGGAAGTAATCCAATAGAGACTGATGCCGCAACTGCGCATGGCAGTGATTTCATGACTGCGCGACAACAGGCCGATGGTGAGCAGGGTGGCCATCAAGACCGCCAGCGGCGCAATTTGATAGGAAATGGCCGGCATTTTAAGCAGGAAGTAAGCGAGCACATCGAGAGCATGGGCGTCGTAGCGCAGAAACTTGCGGACCTTCTCGAAGAAATCGATGACGAGGTAGATCGTCATGAGTCCCGCAAAGCACATGCCGAAGATCTTCATGTACTCGCGTAACATGTAGCGAAAGAGAATGCTCATAGAACTACTGCCGGCTCATGCGATAAAACCACCAGACCGTCACGAGCGCAAAAATGACATTGGGCAACCAGGCGCCGGCGAAAGGCGAAATCCACAGCGTGGTGACCAGAAATTCGCAGGCGACGTTGAGGATATAGTACGCGATCACCACGAGCACTCCGACGGCGAACCCCCCGATACTTCCCGATCGTTTCGAGACGATCCCGACCGGAACCCCCAGGATGCAGAACACAAGAGAGGCCGCGGGAAAGGCCAGGTCCTTGTAGTATTCCATCAGGCGCCGGAGCGCATTGGTATCGGTCCAGCCGGAGTTATCCAGCCTGGCTCGTATGACTTCCATGGGCGTCCGTTCTTCGGCGCCGTACAAACTTGCGCTCAAACTCAATTTGAGATCGTAGGTTGTGAAAGAGATTTTCTGGTATTCCTCGTCGTTGTGTGGCCGGCTGTGGATCACGCCGTTCTGAAGGCGCAGGGCAACCTGGCTGCTGACGGGATCGGTCATCACCAGGTACTGCTGGGCGACGATGATGCGCGGGTCGGCAGGGTTGCGCTCATCTGCCACGAAAATGCCTTTGGTATCGTGCCCCTGCTGCACATCCGGCACGTAAACCACCATCTTGGGGATGGCCTCGTTGAATACTCCGCGGTCGAGTTCGAGGACCAGTTCGTCGCGCAACAGATTGAGCGCCACTTTCTTCAGATTGACGTTGCTCCAGGGCTGTCCATACTGCGCCAGCACCAGCGTCAAACCGCACACCAGCGCGGCAAACAGAAAGACCGGCTGAGAAAGTCGCAACAGGCTGCATCCCGCGGCGCGCATGGCCACGAGTTCTTTGTCGAGGGACAACCGGCCGAAGGCTGTGATGGAAGCAATGATGCCCGCGATAGGCAAGGTGAGAACCAGAAACGACGGAAGCAGGTGAGCGAACACCTTCAGCACGGACACAAAGCCGATTCCCTTGGTCACCAAAAGTTCGACCAGGCGCAGCAATTCTTTCGTCAGCATGACAAAGCACAACGCGCCCAGACTGATGCTGAACGGAGAGATGAGCTCGCGGAAAATGTACCGGTCGAGGATGGTATGCAGCACGAGAGCGGTCGAGGTCCTACATCGGAGTCTTTCAGTTGCTGCACTATAGAAGAGTCTGGAGTGGCTTGTAAACAGATGAGAGGGGCGCTCTGAAACTAAGCGCTTGACAAGATTTACGCCCTCATGGTACATGCCTGCGCACTTTTCAGTAGGTCATGATGGGTCGGTTTGAATATTGCCTGTACGCCCCGCAAGAGCTGCCGCGCTCGCCGCGTTCGTTACTCCTTTTCTCGTTATCATTCCATGCGATTCAGCTGACGTGCTGACGCGTTCATTATGTCTGTGCGTTCAAGAAAGGAGGACTGTGTGAAGACCAAAGGGACAGTAAAATGGTTCAATGATCGTAAAGGATTTGGGTTCATCAAGCTCGATGGCGGGGATGATGTCTTTGTCCACTATTCCGCCCTCCAGGGGGACGGATTCAAGACCTTGAAAGAAGGTGAAAACGTCGAGTTCGACATCGTGCAGGGGGCCAAAGGTCCTCAAGCGGCGAATGTCCTGAAAGATCTTGCACCGGCTTCCTAAATAGCTGACACAGGAAAGCCGCGGCTTCTCCGGCGCATGGGGAGGCCGCGGGCTTTTGTCGGCCGTACCCGCCCCGGGACGCATCATTTCCGGTCTTGATGTTTCCCCCATTTGTTTGACAAAGAATAGGCAGGCTGGTAGCGTGAATCCTCAACGTCGGGTGAGGAAGCTCCTTGTCTGTCGACCGCCGAACAGTCCTCCAAAACGCCCAGCTGTTTGCCTCCAAAGGCCAATACGATGCCGCCATCGCCGAATGGCGAAAGCTGACCGCGGAGGCTCCCACCGACGGGACCATTTTTAACTCCATCGGCGATCTCCAGCTCAAGCGCAACGCCAACGGCGAAGCCATTGCCGCCTTCCTTCAAGCCGCCGCTGCGTTTCGATCCGAAGGTTCTACCCTTAAGGCCATCGCGGCCTACAAAAAAATCCTCAAGGTCGATGCCTCCCGGTTCGATGTCTACCGCCATCTCGGCGATTTGAACGCCGAGCGCGGCTTGCTGAGCAGTGCCGTCCAGGATTATTTGACCTTGGGTAAATTTCTTCTCAAAGAAGGCCGGAGTAAAGAGGCCCTCGACATCTATCGAAAGATCGTGTCGCAGGACCCCTCGAATCTGGATGCCCAGCAGCGCATGGCAGAACTATGCGTGCAGGAAAATTTGCAGGAAGAAGCTATTCGCGTCTATCTCCAACTCGGCCGTGAGCGCTCGGCCTCACAACGCTACGAGGAGGCGAAAGACGCGTACATGGCGGTCCTTCGCCTCGATCCAGAGAATGCCGAAGCCAAAGAAATCATCGAGATGCTGGAGCTTGGTGGGACGACGCCCTTGGTGCTGGCTCGAACGGCTAAATCCGGCGCGACAGCGACAAAAAATGGCGAGGGATGCGACCTTCTGGCGGAAGCGACCCGCAGGATTGAGGAAGGCCGGTATGCAGGCGCAGAAGCCATGCTTACCCAGCTCCTGAGTCGGGAGCCGGGAAACCCTGAAATTTGTCGGCTGCTGGCTCGGATGCATCTTCTGCAGGGCAATCTCCTGGTCGCCCTCGGTGAATATCGATTCCTGGCGGGTGCAGCTCTCCGCGCCCAGGACTATGCGGTCGCCGAGTCGCTGATTACCGAATACCTTAAGGTCGAGCCGGCGTCGGTTCCCTTGTTGGAACTGCTCGGTGAACTGTATGAAGAAAGAGGCGACCGGGCCGCGGCGGCGCAGCATTATGGGAGGGCCGTGGAGATTCTGCTGGAACATCCGGAGCCCGGTATGCCGGGACTCCCGGCAGAACTTTATGAAAAAGTCCAAGCCCTCGCGCCCGGCAGTGCGATCGCCCGTAAGCTCGCTCCGGCCTTCGACCCCAGCGCGGACGGGACGGTTCCGGTTGAATCCGACGCAGGTCCGTTCATCGCCTTGCCGGCCGACACTCTTACGTCCGAGACGGATGGGGTTCCCGCTCCTATGGCAGCTGAGCCGGGTTCGGACGTGGCTTTCAGGCTATTGGATGGATCGACGGTTTCAGCCCTTGCGGTTTCTTCTCAATCGATAGTCGCCGCGCAAGTCGGCCCTCCGGCTCAACCGGCGGTCACCGTGGGCCCTTCGCCTGAGCCTGCACCGGCCAACGGCGCCACAGCGGCTTCCGGCGCATCGCCCTCCGAGAACATGGATGCGGAAACCCGCTATGCTCTAGGATTGGCCTATAAAGACATGGGGCTGTTGGAAGAGGCGAAGGAAGAATTTCTCCTGTCAATGAAAGACTCGGGCTTCTTCGTCGATTCCTGCATGATGATGGGCCTTTGTTTGAAAGAACAGAGTCAGTCGGACCAGGCCATTCAGTTGTTGGAGAGACTGATTACGGATTCGCGCTGTCGGGGAGGAAATGCGCAATTAGTGCGGTATGAACTCGGATTGCTCTATGAGAAAGCCGGTTCGGCGGATCGCGCGATTGCGATGTATCAATCCATCCCTTCATTTCACGATGTGCCGCGCCGGCTCGAAACCTTGCGGGCCAACCGTCCCCATCCGGCTGCCCATCCCCAATCGGCAACTCTCCAGCCGAGCGTGCTTCGGCTCGCGGATCACTGACGCCTGGGATCCCATCACGGTTTCATTGATCCATTGCATCATTGACCAGTGATGCAATGACTCACTGTCACTCATCTTGCTCGGTTCTCACCTGATTCGGAGCCGGTGCGCCGGCCAACACCGCGGCAATATTCTCCAGACAAATCATCCCCATGCTCACCCGGGTCGCCAAAGTGGCTGAGCCGACATGCGGAAGCAGCACCACCTGCCGTAGCTCACGCAAGCTTGAATGGAACGCCGGTTCCTGTTCGTAGACGTCGAGCCCGGCGCCGGCCAGACGGCGCCGCAGCAAGGCGCCCACCAGCGCAGCCTCGTCGACCACCGGCCCGCGCGACGTGTTGAGCAGGAATGCCGTGGGCTTCATGAGCGCCAACTCCCGAGAGCCGATCAGATGATGGGTATGGCTGTTGAGCGGTACATGGAGACTTACAAAATCCGAGTCGCGCAGCACATCAGACAGCTCTCGCCGTTCCCACTGTTTGGGCAGCCGGCTCGGTGAATGTGCCCTCCGGGAGCTGTAACAGATGCGCATGTTGAAACCGGCGGCGCGACGCGCCACGGCCTGCCCGATGCGCCCCATGCCCACGATCCCCAACACGTTTCCTGAAACATCCGTCCCCAGCATTTGAGTCGGAGCCCAGCCCGGCCAGTTTCCGGACCGCATGTACACATCCCCTTCCGCCACTCGCCGGGCCACCGCCAGCATCAAGGCCCAGGTGAGATCGGCGGTGGATTCGGTCAAGACGTCCGGCGTATTGCTCACGACGATACCCTGCCTGGCCGCCGCGGCGACGTCGATGTTGTTGTATCCTACGGCGTAATTCGACAGGATTTTGAGGCGGGTCACGCCGGCCAGCATGTCGGCATCCACTCGATCGGCCAAGGTGCAAATGGCGGCATCGGCCTCGCGCAGCCCGGCTTTGACCGCTTCCCATGAGGGGGACAGGTCGAGAGGCTCATTGAGGAGCTGAAATCGCTCGTGCGCCGCTGTCATGACCGGATCGGGGAGAAGGCGGGAAATATAGAGGGCTGGACGCGACATGGAGCCTCGCCTGACTGCCGCATCTTAACCGATCGCATATCGACCAACAACTCCCTTGTCCTGCCATTCGATCAGCATCTAGCAGGCTGCGGAAAAACTCCGTATGTACACAAGATGAAGCTGCGATTTCACGTACGGCACTGGTGCCAGCACAGCCTGCAGGACACTCAAAAAAGGCGATCTTCTTACCCGCCCACCCCTGGGCGCCAAGACGCGCCTTCTCCCAGGCAAGGCCGCAGCGGCAAAGAGGCGAAGCGTACTCTGGCTGTACGTTGAGCCTCTTTGCGACGCGAGAACAAAGCTGGCGGACTTTTTCAGCATCCTGCTAGAATGCATCGGTGATTTCACAGCTATGACACTCATCCTTCCCAGTAGTTC
>JAJFBJ010000223.1 GCA_020697375.1 Nitrospira sp.
TTATTCCACTGAGGAACGGGACCTGTTCTACCGCGCCTTGGCCTTCATGGGATCGCGGCTGCTGGCGCATGGCGTGAATGTGGTCTTCGATGCGACGGCGAGCCGCCGGACCTATCGGGAGTTTGCCCGCAGCCTGATGCCTGACCTATTGGAGATCTCGGTGGAATGTCCGCTTCACGTCTGTATGGAACGTGATAAGAAAGGAACGTACCGGCGAGGCTTGGAAGGAAAATCTTCCACTGTGCCCGGCTTGCAGGTGCCCTATGAAGCGCCGCTCTCGCCGGATCTCACTATCGACACGACGGTCGTCTCGCCCGAGGCCGCAGCCGGACACATCCTCACGCTGATCCAATCCCGACTAATGGCTTGATGCGATATCTTGAAAATCTGGTCAATGCCTTATGGTAACTGTTGTATTTGCCATCATTCTGACAGCCCTGCCACTGCTTTCGCATGCCACCGCGAATGAGAGACCCGATTCCCATGCTAGCGGGATCAAGCCATCCAACGATGGCCGGTGTCCCGCTGGACATCCGATCAAAGGAAATTTCACGACCTATAGCAGAGAACGCTGCATTCATCACGCCCCTGGCCAGCGTTTGTATGACAAAACCAAGCCAGAACGCTGCTATGCAAGCGAGGAAGAAGCTAAGAAGGATGGATGCCGGAGATCAAAGGTTTGATGCTTGAAGGAATGGGCAAGCCTTAAGGCTCAATCTATGAGAGCGTTGCGGCCCGTGATGAAATCATTGAGCAGCCGGCAGCCGGCGAAGAGAGTCGCCTCGTCATTTCTGATCCAGCGATTGATGGCTCCTTGATAGACAAGTCTGTCCGCCACTGCCTTGATGTCATGGATGCCGGTCTCGGAACCTGGATGCCGGTCTCGGAACCTGCCAGCGCAGGATTCACGGGCGTTCCGCGTTCGATCAAGTAATGCAACAGCCGCCGTTCAGGGCCTTCGCCGATGTCGGCGGCCAGCTGCTGGACGAAGGGTTCCCACTGACCTCGGCCTTCCGCGAGCGCGGCCTCTCCATAATGAAGAAACAGCTTCGTCAGGTAGGGATGGTTGCCGGTCCACATCGTGATGGAAGCAGGCCCGTCCTTGCCGATTAACTCCCCCACCTCTCCATCGAGTAGGACGGAGAGCGGGTACAGGCGAAAACTCATGCCGGCCAATGTTCCGGTGGCTTCAAGCAGGGCGCGGAGTGGATGGCAGCCGGTGAGGATGAAACCTTCGGTTCCGGCAGACGACAGGCTCGACAGTAGCGGTTCCATGGTCGAGTCGGCGAACTCATCGAGATTGTCCAGGATCACGATCGCGCCCGAAACCCCGGTGAACTGATCCGGCGGGGGCATGCGAAGATCCACCTCCACCACCCACCGGTCCGGCAGTCCCTCAAGCGCGTTCCGAACCAGCGAGGTTTTTCCGAGCTTCGGCCCGCCGATCACCGCCACTGGCTCGCTTTTCGAGATCCGCCCGCGCAGATTCCTGACGAGTCCCTGTCGGCCGATGAAAGCTTTGCCCGTGACGGGCTGGGGAATGAAGGGCCTCTGGGGCATCGCGCACTCTAGCACGCCTCGACATTGCTAGACAGCATGGAAGCTGTCCCCGCCGACTATCAAGTAGCCATCCTCGCAGCGATCGGATCACTCGGGACTAATCCGATGCCGCATGGCAAGCGCGCCAAGAAGCCGGCAGGAGAGCTCCTCGTGCTTCGGTATACCGCTGAGTATCGGTTGAACGTCCGCCCTTACAGGGTGCTGTATGATATCGACGATCAACGCAAGAACGTTCTGCTCCTCAAGCTCGCCAAGCGGGACGAACAGACCTGCAACTGACGGTTGCCCGCAGAGCAACCATCCTCCGGCGTACCGCAGACCATTTTCCAAAGACACAGCCGACTGAATGATCATGCCGTTGGCAGTTTTCCAATGGCGAGCCATGAGGACCACAGTGCTCACTGAGGGCGGACAAACCGGAGCAGGCTCCTCCCGGTGGCCAACCGCGCAAACTGCCGCTTCATGTCATTGACCCGATCGAGATAGCGTTTGAGGTCATGGTCGCCGCACCGTTGATGGGGAGTCAACCGGAAGCCGCGCGCCACATGGGCGTGACCGCTTCCGATCCCGCAGAGATGGATCACGGCGGCCAGATCCTGCTTCTGCTGCAGCGTGGGGTGACCGATACGCCTTCGTCCTATCGCGCCGGTAACGGCGCGATCGAGCAGCGCCGCTGTCAACTCCACGGCATGGCTCGGCAACAGGCGGCTGTAGAGGCTATTGAACCAGCAAGAATTTACGTCATGCCAGGGGCCCTCTTGAACCACCCGATGGTTCCGTATGCAGTAACGCTTGCCCTCTTGGAACGTCGCATCGGTGATCTGGTACATGCCGACGGCACTCGACGCCGGCCGGTACAGTTCCAGGGGATTCCAGGTCAGACGCCAGCGCCAGTATGTCCGCGCCACGGGGTTGCCGGCGCTCTCCACCTGGGCGAGCGCGGCCAGCAGATCGGGCGTAATGACGGCTGTCGCATGTTTGCGGAAAATCGGGCCATACTCCCGCCAGGTGTCGAGGGGACGCTTGTCCAGCGCATGATGCAGGGGAAAGAAGACTTCTGTCGGCTTGTGGATCGTGTGGTAGGCCCAGTTCACGCCGGATCCGGCCAGCAAGATGGCGGCCGCGCCGACAAGGATCTGGACTGAGGAGGGCAACGCTTGAACGGCTGCCAACAACGATCGAAACGTATGCCGCCAGGACCCTGCGCGACGCCGGACGGCCGCAAGCGTGATCCGTCGCCCGCGTCTCCTGCGACCGATTGCGGCAGCGCGCGGCTGTGAGTGGGAACTCATCGGCCCACTATAACTCAAAAAAAGGAAATGGAGGCCTGATCATCCTCTTGTTCGCGTGACGCCTGTCCTGGGAAGGAAGAAGGGCGAAGCGACTATGATGGTTTCTATGCTCGCAGGACGCCCACGATGAAGCTGTGCTCGTCCGATGCGCGCAGTGGAGACCATGGCAGCCATCGTTGGTAGAAAAGGCTATAGGCAGGAAAATGGAGCGTTCATTCGAGGCGCACAGTGAAGGACCACTGAATACGCATCTGCGAGGCGCGCATTAATCAATCCTGCAGCCTCTACACGGTAATCTTCGACTGTCCGGAGCGATGACAAAAGGCACCGGCTCAGATATGATGCTGTTGTGAAAACGTACCGCTGGAGTGAAGAGAAAAATGAGGACTGAAGCGGTCGCGAGGCATTTCGTTTGTGTATCTGGTTCCGCACATCGAGGAAGCCGATCACCTGTTTCTCAAGACCGTCATCCCCAGCAGGAAAGCCATGCGGTACTATGGAAGAAGAGGCGAACAATGAAGCGACTTGACCAAGACGAGAAGCAAATTCTCTCCGTCTACGAGGGCGGCGATCTCAAATCAGTTGTGACGTCGGATGCTTCGTTGCGACGTTACCGCGACTACGCCCGCGCAACATTGACTAAGAACCGGCGTGTGAACATTCGCCTTTCTGCGCTGGATCTCGCAGACATCCAAGCACGAGCAGCAGAGGAAGGCGTGCCGTATCAAACTTTAATGACAAGTGTGCTGCACAAATTCGCGACCGGTCGTCTGCTTGAACGAAAGTCAAATCTCACATTGCGTTCGAGGCGAACGACACGCAAGCGCACGGTCGCGTAAGAGTGGTCGCGGTTTAGGGATTCCCGACGGATCCCTTGCTCCTTCGGTTATGTTCAGATGACCGAAGACATCCTTGCGTGAAAAGAGACGTGGACGGTCGGCGGGAGAATGTGCAGGCAAGAATCGAGGTAGTTGCTTAGGATGGGGAACGTGCCGCTGTCTTTGTCTGCTCGCGATACTTGGCGAAACAGATGAGATCCAGATGGTGGTAGTGGTTGGGAAGCAGGGTTTCGGCCTTATAGCCGAGACTCAAGAAAAAGCCAATATTTCTGGCCGTGCGCAGCATGGTGCAGGCGTAGAACTTATGAGCATCGGTCGTGACCTGTTCGATT
>JAJFBJ010000101.1 GCA_020697375.1 Nitrospira sp.
TGATTGGCAGTTGCATTTTCCCGGAGGATTTACGAGACCCCGAGAGCTCGACATGCGACGATGGCATCAGTATCCCCGTCGAAACCGGTCGCCCCCTTTCTTGTCAGGTTGTTGAAAAAGGCTGAGAGGCCTTTCTGAGCATTCTGGAGACGACTATATAGATGCTCATCATACAGCAGAGGTCAAGAGGGATGCCAGAGGTGAAGGCCACCCATGACATCCTTCTATCGTGCCGCCGGATTTTGACCACGCCGCTCGACGGTATAGTTTCGCGCGCGCCAGGCATTGAGGCCGCCTTCCAACGGACGCACCCGGTCGATGCCTTTTTGTTTCAGCAGGAACGCAGTCCTGGCACTGGAAATTTCATTCGGGCAGGAGCAGTAGAGCACGATGTCGCGGTCCCGAGGGATTTCGAGATGGCGATGCTCGATTTCCTCCAAGGTAAAGTTGATGGCGCCTGGAATACTGTCCGGATCGAGCTCCAGGGTGAGTGGATGCCGGACATCGACCACCGTGACGGCGTCTCCTGCATCCAGGCGCCGTTTGAGCTCATCCACGGAAATCTTCGCCATGCGCAGATCCCGAAAAAATTTCTGTCGAAGGTAGACCTTGTATCCGATCAATCCCGCCACTGCGCCGACGAAAAGCAGGACGAGCAGTCCACCGGCTTGACCCGCCAGGCCGGCAAGCTGTTCCAGTTGATCGCTGAACAATGCGCCGATTCCGGCGCTCACGCTCGCCCAGATCAAGGCTCCGCCGACATCGTATAGAATGAACGTCGTGGCCGTCATGCCGACGATGCCTGCCAGCGGCGGAGCCACCGTACTAAGGCCGGGGATAAATTTCGCAATGAGTAATGCGCGCGGCCCGTTCCGATGAAAGAGATGCTCCGTGTCCCTGATGCAGGAATCTGGCTCCAGGGACAGGCGACAGAGAAACCCCAGCACTTTCCCGCCCTTGATGCGGCCGAGGTAGTACCAGGCGAGGTTTGGCGGAAGCGCAGCCGCAACCGGCAGGAGCAACGCCGTGGCGACTGTCATCTTACCGGCCCCGACGAGTGCGCCCGCAGCAATAAGAATCGGAATGGATGGAATGGGAAAACCGCTCTGCTCGACGAAGACCACCCAGAAGAGCACCGAAGCGCCATGCTCCGCAAGAAATTGAAAACCATTCATCGTAGCAATCGTTCCATGAATCAGGCGCTTCGAAAGCGCGTCAGCCGCGTAAACAGAATGGCGGCAAGAGGCAGGGCAAGGCCGAGCAGAATCTGCGCGATCAGCAGCGATCCGAGCTGGCTATAATTTTCAGGCGTGTGGAGCACATTCGTGAGGGGATCGCGGACTTCACGCGTAACGATAAACAGCTGATTCAGATATTTCGTGCCGAGCTGGCTCATGGACAGCGCGAGGTTGGTAAAGGACGCCATCACGGCAAAATACGTGGCCTTGAGATTCGCCGGCGCTGAATTCGCGATCCAGGCGAGCATGGGGATCATCGAGATTTGGCCGAGCGGCGATTCCAGCGCCGTATTCACCAGCGCAATAAAACGCGCATCGACCGCCCCGCCGGTCATGGCCGCCGTCCAGTGGTGCAGTCCGTAATACATGCTGACGATCGGAAGTCCCAGCACAAACGCCGCCACCGTCAGAAAGCCCACCACATAGGCGATGGACCGCTCGGCCATGAACCGCCGAAACACAAACATGCCGACGAGGGTCAAGGCGCTGCCGATGAGGGACAGCACCGACAGAAATTGCTGGTCGAATCCCAATTTGTCGATCATCCACCAGGTCGCTCCGTCGCCCGGACCTGGTATGGCCCGAAAGGCAAAGATGACGAGCGCGGTGCCCAACAACACATGTCTCGCCTCCGTAGTCAGTTCGCGGGTCAACCGCATGATAAGAACCGACACGATTCCCATCGAACCGGCAAAGACGATTTCCTCATTGTAGGGGAAATCTCCGAATCCAACCGTCAGCGTAAACAGCACGAAGACCAGGCTGCCCCCCAGAATCCACCAATTGGGTTTAGTCAGCTCGTTCGCCCGATCCATCAGCGCCGCAACCTGCTCACTCGTCATGCCCTGGCGCAAGAAACGGCGTCTGTCACGGACTCGAATGACCGATGCCGCGATCACCCCCAGAACCGACACGGCGGGAATGGCCAGCGCCATCAAATAGACCTGTTGATAGATCCCGGCGATCGATTCTTTCGGCAAGTTCTCCACGCCGGTAAACAGATAGAGATTGATGAGCGCCACGAAGATTCCGCCGCTGATGATCGCGACACGCCCTAGCGTTTGCATCGTGGTATGCATGAGCTTGAGCCTGGCTTGATCAATGGGCCGTCCCTGTTCGTCCACCCGCGGGACTGCCTCGACGGTCATGGCATCCGCCACGGTGTCCTGGATCACATAGCCGATCGGAGCCAGCAACACACTCAACACGTACCAGACCTCGGCCGGCATCATGGCCGTCATCGCCTCGCGCTGCCCGATGAGGCCGACCATGATCAGCAGACTGACGGCAATGACCCCGGCGCCGAAATAGACCAGCAGGCTCTTCCAGCGCCACAGCAGATCGACGAGATGGCCGAACGGCATCTTGAGCGCCCAGGGAATACCGGCCCAGAATCCAAGGGCGGCGAGAAAGGCCGCTGAAAGCCCCAGGTAATCTTTGACGAAGAATGTGCCCACGATGCCGGTGAGGCCGGAAATTCCCGCGGCCATGTAGACCATCAGGGGCGGCAAATAGGAGAGCCGGAACTCGCGCGCCAATTCCAGAATGTTGCGATCGACCCAGCGGGAGGCAGCCGCGATCATATGTCCGTAGCCATGGTCGGCAAAGGGACCACCTCCACCCATCGTTGTGTGATCCGTACGGCCGGAAGAACAGCGGCGATGACTGCATTGATACTCAGTGTGAGCATCAGGTCCTCATTGAGTATGGCAACCGTCATATGGAGCATGTCGCAAACCTCTGCCGTCTTTCAATCAGATCACGGAGCACGACCTGCATATGTGCGGAAGAGAGCTTAATCCGACTTCCGTGACCGGCCAAGACCCATTCGAACGGATAGAGTGCCAGCTTTTCTATCGATCGACGCATGGCTTCTGCATTCCATACCAATTGCCGCGGCGATTCCAACTGCCGGGATTCCGGCTCCCACCAGAGATGATCGCCCGTAAACAGGACGCGATCCCGATACAGCAGGCACATGCTACCGGGGGTATGGCCGGGAACCGGGATGATTCTGAATTCCTGGCTAAACAGGCGCGCGTCGAGCCCTGCGACGATTTCTTCGGCGTCGGGCATGGCATGGGCATCTTCTCGGTGGATGATCCGTTTTGCGCCGAACCGCTTCGCATATCTGGCTGCATCCGCTACATCGTCTTCATGTGTCAGAAAGATGTAGGCGATGCCGCCCATGCGTTCGAAGGCATCGACCAGATGCTTGAGATAGCGCGGGGAATCGATCATCCAGTTGCCCGCCGGATGCTGCAGGAAAAAACTGTTGGCGCCGAAAGACTGTTCCGAGTTGAACCCGCAATAGTACAGGCCCTCTTCCAATGCGAGAGGAAAGTCGGCCTTGGCAATCTTCAACAGCCGAACATCACCCTGTTCCGTTCCGATCGAGCCGGTCGGGCAGGCGAGTAATGCGCGGTAGGCCTGGCGCGTTTCAGTTTCAGTGGATGGCTGACGGCGCACGGCGGAAAATTCACCCACTTCCTCAAAGCTCACCGGAGCCAGCTGACGACAGGCATCGCAGTTGATGCAGGTCGCGTCGACATAAAAATTCCCCGGGTGATTCGCTTCCAGTCGCTTGCGGTAATCAGCCATCGTATGCTCGCTTCGTAGAGGACTTCCGAACCGACTGACAAACCGGACGGCCTTCGCGCCTCGGACGCTCGCCGGATATACCAGCTGGCGGCGGTGCGTACGCTCCCCACCCTTCCCCATATCCTAACAGCTCTTCGATAACCCCGTGCCACGAATAATGTTCGTCGTCATCGCCGGCGCCTCAGCCGGCCGATGGAAGCGCCGTCCAGGAAATAGCGCGATGAACCGCTTCAGGATACTCTCCGCAGCACTGTCACTGAATCGTTGAGAAGCAGCGCGCGCCGACGACTCAAAGGAGAGCGTTTCTTCCGATTGTTCGACCGAGCGCCTCATGACCGGCTCGCTCTTGGACAGATATGCGGCCTCAGGTGAATGCAGGCTCATGCGGCTCCTGGCACGGCAGCAGTCGTTCCATGGGTCAGTATCGCCCACATAACCTACATCACCAGGCCGCCGCCGGCGTGAATGTTCTGTCCCGTCAGCCAACCTGCCTGATCGCTCACGAGGAACGCCACCACATCAGCAATGTCTGTCGGTAGACCGAGCCGTTTCAAGGGGGACATCTGGATTCCCATGTTGCGGCTGTGCTCCGAAAGGACTCCGCTGTCGGTGAAGCCGGGCAGCACCGTATTGACGGTAATCCCTCGCAGCGCCAGTTCTTGAGCGAGCCCCTTGCCGTACTGTTCGAGCGCCGCCTTGCTCCCCAGATGGGCCGTGGCGCCGGGAAACTTCACATGGGTGAGCCCCGTGGAAATGTTCACGATGCGCCCGCCGTCGCTGAGCACCCTTGCCGCTGCCTGCATGGCGAAGTAAGGCCCCTTCGCATGTAGCGCCATGATGGCATCGAATTCCTCCTCCGTCGTCTCCACCATCGGCTTGGGGATGAATCGGCCTGCGTTGTTGACCAGAATGTCCAGACGGTCGAACTGCTTCACGGTCTCCTGCACCAACCGTTGCGCATCAGCCACCCGGCTCATGTCGGCCTGTATCACCAGGGCCGTCCCACCCTTGGCCAGAATGCCATCGGCGACTTCCCGGGCCTTCACTTCATTCACATGGTAGTTCACCACCACTATCGCACCCTCCCGGGCAAGCCGTTCGGCAATGGCGCGGCCGATGCCGCTGGAAGAGCCGGTGACAATCGCAATTTTTCCATCAAGAAACCCCATCGACCTTCCTCCTTATCGATCGCCACGGACCATGGCGTTTCTTGTGGTTATAGCCGACCAGGAAGGGTTCGATGCCGCTTATCATGATCCGTGCTGATCTGCTACGTGGTCGGTGTTTTCAAGGGGTGGGCGTGATACCTGCACGGTCGCAAGACAGTTGTCCGACAAGCGGAAATGAAAGCGCTCGGAAATTAGCTGGTAGCCTCATCAGACCGGGCATTCCAAGTTCCGGCGAAGACGATCTCGGTCATAGGCTTCCGCACGCGAGACGCAACTTCACGCTGACGCAGCCTTTCATCAAGAACCGCCGGGTCACCGGGGTACCCGATCGCGATCATCGCTACCGGCTCGTACCCGGCCGGAATCTCGAGATCGGTGCGCGACTTCTCCACATCGAATCCAGCCATTTGATGGACGATGAGCCCGATGGCCGTCGCCTGAACGGCCATACTGAATACTGCCATGCCCGTATCGTGGAAGGCGTGACGGTTCGGCATGCCGTCGTCTTCAAAGTTCACGCGCGCGACCGAAAGCATGAGGACCGGCGCGCGAAACGCCCACTTCTTGTTGCCTGCTTTCAGGCATTGAAAGAGACGGTCATGCGCAGATGGGTCGTCTTTCGTACCGATGATGAACTGCCAGGGCTGCTCATTGTTGGATGACGGCGCCCACCTGGCCGCCTCCAGGAGGCTTAGCAATTTTTCCGGCTCGACCGGCCGTTCCGAATAGGCCCGCGGACTCCAACGCCTTCGCAGCAAGTCATGAATGGGATGTGCGGCGTCCGCCGGCTTTTCCATGAGCACTCCTTAAAACGCAACCTTCTTACCAGCCCAACCCGCAGTGCGCGCCAAGACGCGCCTTGTCCCAGGCAAGGCCGCAACGAACGAAGGGCCGACCGTCACCATCTTACCCGCCTCGAGCCTGCCGGGACAGGCTCTTTCCCCATGGAGTTACGTTGAGGGTTTGAACGATGCGGGAACGCTGCCGCGAAGTCTTTCGGCATTCTGCCGAAATTCACGAAGTGCCTGACGGCACAGCGTCAGGCGGTCGCATCGGGCCTGACGCCCACCTCGTCCAGATGACTCAAGAGATCCGCCGGATCGTTGTAGGTGCGATAGGCGCCGGCCCGCTCCAATTCCTCCCGCCCATAACCGCCTGACAGAAAACCAATGCCCAACGCGGCGGCCCGACGCGCCGCAAGGAGATCCCAGACACTGTCGCCGACGACGATGCACTTGGCAATCGGCATATGGAGTTGTTCGGCGGCAGCCAGGAACAGGTCGGGATCCGGTTTCGCGCGCCGTACCTGGTCGCGGGTGACCACCGGCACGCCTGGATGGAGCGTGAGGAGTTTCAGCGTATGCTGGGCGCTGTGCAGACGCCCGCTGGTGGCGATGGCATAGGGGACGCGAGAGGCCGTCAACATATCCAAAAGTTCTTGCGCCCCTGGAAGCACCCTCAGCGACGGAGCCTGTTTGGCGTAGGCCTCCGCATGGATGCGCTGAATGCGCTCCGCGTCCTCCTTGGAGACCGGCCGGCCGGTCTCCCTCAGGAGCGCGTGCAACATCAAGCCGCCGCTCATGCCGATCTGCCGGTGAATTCTCCAGACCGGCAGTTCTATGCCCGCGGCCTGAGTCGCCTCCCGCCAGGCCAGCACATGCTGGTAGACACTGTCCACCAGGGTTCCGTCCAGATCGAACAGAAATGCCAGGGAGTCAGCCTCATGCGATGCCATCACGGATCTTAGCCTTCCAATTTCGCATCCATCGTAATGGTGGTGTTCAGCAACCGTGAAATCGGGCAGCCGGTCTTGGCGGCCTGGGTCGCCTTTTCCCAGGCCGCGCTATCGGCCTTGGGCACCTTGCCCTTCACTTCCAAATGAATGCCGGTCACCGCCCAGCCCGCGTCCAATTTTTCCATCGTAACCGTGGCGGTGGTTGAGAGTTGCTCGGCTATCAGATTGGCCGCTCCCAGCTGCCCTGAGAGAGCCATCGTGAAACAACCGGCATGCGCCGCCGCAATCAATTCTTCGGGATTGGTTCCGGCTTCATTCTCAAAGCGGGTACTGAATGAATAGGGAGTCGTTGCCAACACTCCGCTTGCGCTGGAGACGGTTCCCTTGCCGGTTTTCAGATCGCCCTTCCATTGTGCCGATGCCTGACGTTTCATAGGACCCTCCCATTGTGAGCCGTTCATGATGATCGCTGTTCGTCATAGCCGTTCGTTAGTTAGCCCGCAGGATGCGCAAAAAAGGTCGTCCGGCAAGGCCGCAGCAAGCGAAGAGGGAATCGTACGCGTGCCGTACGGTGAGCCTCTGAGCGATGCAAGAACGTCGCTGGCGGGCTTTTTCCGCATCCTGCTAGAGGCGATCATCGCCATCGCATCGGGCTCTGTCAAGTTGCGGCTCTCCCTAGTGCCCGGCACGGCCTTGCCATTCAGGCATGCGGCCATACCTCTGCCAGCCCTATCGAGCGCGAAACGGGCGCAATTTTACCTCCAGATCACCTTGCAGCCCGAGTATCTCATGCCTGGTGACGGCGCCTTCCCGCCAAAACCGGAGATCGAGCGTCGCACGGCCCACCCGGAGCTGGCTGACCGTGATATCCGGTAACCAAGGTGGAAGCGAGGGATCGACGTAAAGCGTTTTCCGGGGCGCATCGGCGTCGAGGCCTAGAATGGCACGTAAAAAATGAAAGACACTGCCAGCTGCCCAGCCCTGCGGCACATTCGCTCCAAGATATTGCACCGGAAACGTACCGGGTCCTCGTTGCGTTCCGGCATAAAGTTCGGGGAGACGATTGAGCTGGAAGTAACTACCCGCCTCGCTGATATCGCGAGCGACCATGGCCGCTTCTTCTGCAAACCCATATCGCTTGAAACCCATGGCGATGATCCCGTTGTCGTGCGGCCACACCGAGCCGTTCTGATAGGAGAAGGGGTTATAGGCGGGATTCCGGTCGGATAATGTACGGATACCCCAACCGCTCCACATGTCCGGCTCGAGCAGCCGGCGCATCACGCGTTCCGCACGGTCCGGACGGACAATGCCGCTCCAGAGGAGATGGCCCGCATTGGAGGCAATCGTCTTCACCTGCTTCTTGTCACCATCCAGAGCATAGGCGTAAAAGCCGAGGTCTTCGCACCAGAACCGCTCCTCAAACCGTTGCTGCAGGTCGGCCGCTTCCTGTCTGAGCTTCTTGGCCAAATCAGGTTTGCCGAAATACTCCGCGCTGTCGGCGACGCGGCGTTTCGCATCGAACACGTATCCTTGCAATTCGCACAGCGCCTTTGGAGCTTTCACCAGCGAACCATCCGGATAGACGACGGCATCACCGGCGTCTTTCCATCCCATGTTCTCGTAACCCTGGTCGGAATGGGTCTGGTACTCCTGGAATCCGTCCCCGTCGCGATCTCCATGTTGATCGATCCACCCCAGACATTTCTCCACAGCCTTCTCGTACCGGGCAAACAGCGCGTCGTCTCCCAACCATTTCCAGGCTTCATGCCATGCCAAGATATACAGGGTAGTCGCATCGGCGGTTCCGTAATAGGGGGTATGCGGAATGCGCTTGAAATGGGCCAGCTCACCCACCCGTAACTCGTGGGGCATCTTTCCCGGCTCCGCGTCCCTGAAGACATCCGCTTCAGTCGCTTGGAGTTCGGCCAGCCGCTTGAGAGTACCTCGCGCGAAATCAGGGTAGACCATCATATTTTGCAGGCTGACGATCAAACTGTCGCGACCGAAGACACTGACAAACCAAGGCACGCCGGCGGCGGCCAACAATTCCTTGGGCTGCGTCTCGTCCACGGTAAGACGAAGGGCCGCCATATCCTCCACGGATTGCCGGTAGAGCCGGTAAAACTCCTCGTTCGAGGTGGTGATCTGTGTGGTGACCTGCTTCCAGTGGGCCAGGCTTTGAGCCGTGCCGGAATCTTCACAGGCCTGCGTACACTCGTCCGGGGCTCGGCGGAGAATGTCACCTTCCTTGATATCGTATTTGCAGCAGGCATGCCATGCGGCGCCCGGCGCGAGATCGAGAGCAAAGTTGATGCGTCCATTTCCGTAGAGCGCCTTCGTGTCACATCCCTCGAGGGAAATCACCAAGGCACGGCGAAAGTCTTGATGAACATACCGGCTGATCAGTTGCTGCCTGTCACCGGCCCACTCGGTTTCGATATGGCCTCGGCGCGTCAACTCCTTGGACTTGACTTCGAAAATGTCGGCGAAGTCATTGCGAATCAGGATTTCCAGGTTGAAGCGCACCCGCTTGGAACTATAGTTCCGAATGTCGATGTCTTCATGAAGCGCGTCTCCGATCGTGCGACCCAGCACGAGTCCCAGCGTTCCGGCGGCAATCTCACCATGCTCCGTCAGGACCGTGGGATTGACGAGGTAGATTCGCGAGGCATAATAGGCAACGGCGCCGGAATTCAGAACGGTCCAGCGTTTGCCGTCGATATAGAGCTGATAGCAGCTGACATAGCGCGTGTCCCGCGCATAGAGTCCCTGATCGGACGCGTCCGTGATGGAGCCGTCGAATTCAGAGACCAGGAAGGTACTGCCGTGATTGATCGTAATGACTGGAGGGCCGACCGTGACTTTCAAGGACATTCACTATACCTCCGGCTTACTCGAACCTACCCGCCTATCCCGGACTTTGTACCATTGCGTCGTAGTTCGATTCATCCGTTTCGTGAAGCAACGGCCTGGACACATCAGGAGCGGGTCCCTCTAACCTCATACTGCGGTAGGAAGTAGGTGACCGGACTGCAGCAGGGAAGTCAACTCCCCGCTGCAGTCGGATGTAACGGCATGTCAGCCATCACGAGTTTCTCAACGAACCGGCTTGTTCACTCTGCTTTTCGGAGGTCGATCACCTTCCCGTTCTCATCCAACTCAACGGTGATCAGCGACCCTTCCGGGATCGGTTTGGTCTTCACTTCCATTCGCTCCAGGGGGAACACTTTTTCGCCTTCCGGCGTCTGGAGCTTGATCTGGTTCTTGGTCGTACCGGTATACACCAATTTGCCGGTCATCAACCGGTGCGCCCCCATCTTGTTTTTGTGTTTCCCATGATGGTCGATCACAAGGTTTTCTTCATTGAGCCAGAGCGTCACTTCATCGCCGACGGCAGCATCGGGGGGCGCCGTCTTGGCGTTGATGGTGTACGTCCCCACCGGTGTCTTCACATAGAACAGCCCGGATTGGACTTTCGTCACCACCCCATGCAAGGTCAGGTGATAGCCGGACTTGGTGTGGGGATGCTCATCAAGCTCTATATCCACGGTCATACGATGAATATCGATGACCTTCCCGGCTTCGTTCAGTTCGACGGCGATCGGCGCCCCTTCCTCCACGCCGGACAACTGAGACCTTCCGGTTTGCACCGCGAAGGTCTTTTCGCCCTCCGGCGTCCAGAGTTTGATTTCATTCCTATCCTTTGACGCATAGGCCAATTTGCCGGAAACGAAGCGATGCGAATGGGACGGGTCGCCCTTACGATGGACGTCGATCACGACATTGTTTTCGTTGACCTGCATCTCCACTTCTTCGCCGACTTCCAGGTTCTTGGGCGCAGTGGCGGAGGAGATCCTCAGCTGTCCCCAAGGAGCCTTCACCGTGATCAGATCCGACTGCACCTTGGAGACGACGCCGCTGACCTTCATGTGCGTCCCCCCCTTGGCGTGGCTGTGACCCCCGCCTTCATCCGCGAACCCGTACGATGCCGGCATCAACAGGCTCAGGACCATCGAACCGAGAACCATCGTCTTGCGCATCCGCGTTCTCCTTTTCATGCCTCGTACACGTTCCGGCTGCCGTTGAATTGAACCGTTCACATCGCCCTCCTTGGTAATAGGTTATAGATTACAACTCTTGTCATCTGATCACAGAACTGCGACTCCGGCCTCCGGAAGATCATTGCCAGATCAACATTCCCTGTCGAGTGAGACATCCTTTTGCTCTGATCATCATACTCGGGCTCCCAGCTCTTACGATCGGACTATTGCGTTCCTTTACCTGTGTTCCGACTTGCGATCGTGCGAAACTCCTGCCAAACAAAAGCCGTAATTTTGCCGGGCTAGCTGTTACGTATAAAGAAGTTCGAGGAGAAATGCGACATCTTCATGTTGTGAGCCAGGGCAAAAAGGTCCAGTGTGAGCCGGCCAAGACAGGTTCATTTCCTCAAGGTCGATGTGGAGCCTAAGAGAAAAGCGAGCAGGCCGGGTGACGGACGTTTTCAGCATTCTGCTAGAGGCGCAACGGTTTGATAGGCGACACGACTGCGTCGGGATCATTCTTCCAAATCGCTTCGTCGGCGTCCGCATACAGCTCGACTTCATTGCCGTCCGGATCCGACTCCGCTCGCTTCCAGCTCGCGTTTCGCAGCCCTGAGCTCATCGAGACTGTCGCCGACCTTGATGCCGATATGGTAGAGCCCGCGCCTGTGTCCTGTTAGGGGGCCCGGCGCATCACCGACCTGAATGAGCAGAAGCTCATGGTGAGTACGGCCGGACGTGAGCGCCGCGGCGGCGCCATTGAAGATTCGACCCACCTCCCGAAACCCAAGCAGGTCGCGATAGAAGGCAAGGGAGCGTCGAAGGTCCTTCACGTAAAACACCACATGCCCCAGGTACTGTGCTTTCATGGCAATCACTCCTTGCTGGACGAGGATGAGCGGAGCAACCCTCTGACTGCCGCATGCGCCAACACCACGTCCGGCTCCCGTTGCAGGGCGTCGTAATAATGTCTTCCGAACCCGTCTCCCTCTTCCGACGGCATCAACAGAGTCCGCATGGAATCGATGAGGGCCGTGATGTCCGCATCGGCCGATGCGTCCTCTTCTTCAGCGAGCTCGTCGAGCCTGGCGATCATGTGAGAGAGCGGACGTAACCAGGCAAACCATGCGTCACCCAGCACCAATTGAAAAAATGCCCCGTTGGATGGGATGCGTCCATGGATTCGCTCGTAGGATACCCGTTCACTGTCCAGCAACGCCTTGTGCAGACGAAGAAGAGCGCGGGAAAGATTCTGAAGGTGCACGCCTGTATCGTTCGGTCCCGGCATGGTCTCGCATTCCTTGCTTATGTCTTGACGGCGGATCTGCGACCAATTTGGCTCCCGACGGGAATTGCGGCCCCGCTGATCTCGACGGCTTCATCAGAGGCGAGAAAGAGCAGCGTCTCGGCAATGGATTCGGGTCTGGTCCAGGTAGATGGGTCCACATCGGGCATGCCGGCGCGGTTAGCCGTTGTATCGATGGTGTTCGGCAGCAGGCCGTTGACGGTCACTCCAGAACCTTTCAACTCAAGCGCCAGTACCTGAATCAAGGAGACGAGGCTCGCTTTGGAGACGATGTAGGCAGCGGCCCCTGGAAACGGCTGAAGCGCTGCCCAGGCTGCCACATGCAGAATGCGACCATTCCCGCGTTCCACCATATGGGGAACCACGCCCTTCGAGAGCAGAAAGGCCGACGTCACGTTCATCGTCAACATTCGCTCCCAGAGGGCCGCATCCGTTTCCTCCACTCGACCCGTTGCAAAGCCACCGACCAGATTGACCAAAACGTCTATCCGCCCATGCCGGTCGAACACCTCCTTGATGAATCGCCTGACATCCGCTTCGTCGGTCACGTCGGCGTTGACTGCATCGCGTCCCGCGCTCAATGGCGGACTTTGGCGATCCACCGTGATGACCTGTGCGCCGGCCTTTGTGAATGCCGGCGTGACGGTCTGGCCGAGCGCTCCGCTCCCGCCGGTGATGACGACCACTTTGCCATCTAATCGCATGGATTTTCTCCTCGGTGAACCTGCTGCCTGCAACGTTCCGTCTCAATTCGTTGGCTCAAGGTCGAGCTGATGAGCCTTGAGCCAACGAAGCGACATTTCCACGCAATCGATCGAGCTTACTGCACCTCAACCGTGATGGAATCGGAAGCGGAAAGATGATCGTGGTCATGCGTGGCGGCTTGCACCTTGATCTCGTGCGTTCCCTTGCTCAGACCCTTGAAGGTGCCGGGGAATTTCTTCTGAGGCTTGCCGTCCAGATACACGTGTCCATGCTCTGCCTTGGAGCCTTTGACGAGTTCGTATTTGAGCTCAAAGGTGTCGCCCACCTTCTCGCCGTTTTTCGGCGACGTAATGGCAATCTTCGAGCCGTCATCCACGTCGGCGAGGGCAGGAGCGGTTGAGACGGCGAAGCAGAGGGTGGCAATAGACAAAGCAGATAGAAACAAGCGTTTCATATGTTCTCCTTCAATGACGCCGGACTATCGAAATCCAGCGATATGTGATTACATCAGACCAATCCTGAGAACCATAAGACGCGCGGTCGCCTGAGTACAAGCTCCATCTTGCCGAGTTCACGCTTTCGGTTTCGCACTATCGTAATAAAACCGCTCGCTGACGATCTTGCCGTTCTTCCACTTCGCCACAGACACCTGTTCCAGGCGCACCGGCTGACCGTTCGTCGCCACGAATTCCATGACGCTTTCGTAAAATGTGACATCGTCGCCGACGCCGGTCGCCGAGACATGAAATCCCTTCCACTCCTTGACTCCATTGAGAAACTGCTTCTCGCGCTCGATGTTGGCGGCGAGTCCCTTCGTGGGTTGGTTGGCGTTATCCTGCATGACTGTGTCCTCACCGTAGAACTCGTTCATCGCCTCCATGATCTTCCCCTGCTGAATCGAGGTCAAGAGTCCCTCCAGGCGTTGTTGCAGATTCTGGTTGCTCATTTCGTCTCCTTTCTTGGTTGGCTGACTGTCTGCTTGGTGAATGTGATCCCCGCCTTCTGCACTTCCTGATAGGGCAGGAGCCAGACGAGCGATTCGTCGCTCAGGTCGCCCACCTGAATGCGGTTGCCCCAAGGATCGCGGAAATCACACCGGAAATCCGGATCTAGTTTCAACTTATATTTCTGCGTGAGTTTCCGCCGGACTTCCTTGATCTGCTGTTCGTCGCGGACCATCAGGCCGAAGTGTTTCACGCGGTCCGGCTGGACCTGGTCCACTTCGAAGATCGCCATGAATTGATGCTCGCCGAGTTTGCACCAGGCGGCGCCTTCGCCGCCGCGCAGCATCTTCAGCCCGAACACATCCGCATAGAACTTCACGGCTCTTTTCGCGTCGGTGACCTCGATCACGATGTGGTTGCATCCATAGACTTGGACGGCCATCTCAGTTCCTCCTCAACGGGTGACCTGTTCGATCGCGGTGATAAAGCTCTCCACCGGCTGTGCGCCGGATACCGCGGCCTTTCCATTCAACACGAAGTAGGGCACGCCCCTGATCCCCAGCTGATGTCCCTGCGCCTCTTCCTGCCTGACTGCTTCGACGCCTTCGTCGCTCTGCAAGAACCGGTTCGTTCTGTCCATATCCAGCCCCGCCCGAACCGCGAGGCTCGCGAGCGTCCCGACTTGTCCCACATTCAGCCCTTCCGTGAAGTAGCCGTGAAACAGTTCCTCGACGACCTCATCCTGACGACCCTGCTGCAGGGCGAACCAGATTACTCGGTGCGCATTGAACGTATTAGGCGTCCTTTCGATGCGGCTGAAGGCGAAATCGATGCCGACGCTCGTTCCGACTGTGGCGACGCGCTCCTGGATGGTCTTCATCTCTCCCGGACCGCCGAACTTCGTTTCGAGATAGACGCGGCGATCCATGCCTGCCTGAGGCATGGTGGGGTTGAGCTGAAACGGACGCCAGATGACATTGGCTGCTTGTCGTTTGTTCACCGAGTCCAGCGCCTGTTCCAGCCGCCGCTTGCCGATGTAGCACCAGGGGCATACCACGTCGGAATAGACCTCGATCGTGACGATCTGACCGGTCATGACAAATGCCCCATCTTTCCCGCTTGATAGTCCTGCATGGCCTGGATAATTTCGTCGCGCGTATTCATGACGAAGGGCCCATAGCGGGCAATCGGCTCGGAAATCGGTTCCCCGCTCAGAACGAGGATGGTCGCGTCTTCCTTAGCCTCGACCGACAGCCGCTCGCCTCTCTGCTCGAACAGAGCGATTTCGGCTTCCTTCATGACCTGCGATCCGTTGATCACAATCTGCCCGTGCAGTAGGAACAGCGACGAATTGAATCCTTCAGGAAGGGACAGTTCAGTCTGATGTCCCGCCTTCAGTCGCAGATCGTACAGGTGGACCGGAGTGAATGTCTTGGCCGGACCCCTGACGCCGCCGAATGCTCCGGCGATCACACGAAGACTGCCGGCTCCTCCGCCGAGATCCACCGTGGGAATGTGGTCTCTCACCAGCGTCTGATAACGAGGCGTCGACATCTTGAAGGCCCTCGGTAAGTTCACCCATAGCTGGATGCCTTCCAAGAGGCCGCCCCGTTCGGCAAACGCCTTTTCGTGCAGCTCCTCATGCACGATGCCGGAGGCGGCGGTCATCCACTGCACATCGCCCGGACCGATGACGCCGCCGCTTCCCGTCGAATCACGATGCGCCACCTTGCCGTGATACATGATCGTGACCGTCTCGAATCCCCGGTGCGGATGCTCGCCCACACCGAGCTGCCGGTTCGTGGGCGGAAACTGCTGCGGCCCCAAGTAGTCCAGGAGCAAAAACGGCGACAGCTGCTCCTCGACACCGGCGCCTGGAATCATGTTCCTGACCGGAAAACCATCGCCGACCATATGTTGAGATCCCGCCTGATAAACTCCGGCCAGTTCCTTTGTCAGTAAGGTATTGGTTGCCATGTCCGCCTCCTTTATTCGAACGTCAGCCTAAAATCAGACCAGTTATCGTCTGTCGCAAAGAAAACTATCAAGGCTACCCCCTGGATTCTAAAACCTTTGGCTGCGGTTCGCAGATCGGCATGAGAGCCCAAACCGGACTTGCCTCGCGGCCTAATATAGTTCTACATAGGACTAAGTCAAGTGGCAATAGCCACCATGCCCTGATTTGGCAAAATAAGCCTAAAGTTACGCTTACTTATGAGAACTAACGGGATACCGCACCGCCGTGCACTGGCTGATGCGCCGAACGGCCCCAAGCCTGAGTCCGGGGGATGAACTATATGGGAGAGAACGCAGGGGAATGGTAAACCAAATGACGACCGGCGGCGTAAGAGCGGTGAACCAACGGCTTATTTTCTTTGTTTGATCGCCCGTTCCACTTCCCGGCCGGCTTCCCGGGCCTTGACGGTCTCCCGGCGGTCGTATTGTTTCTTTCCCTTCGCCAGAGCCAACTCCACCTTGGCATGGCCACGCTTTGAAAAATAAATGCGTAAGGGAACGAGGGTCAGGCCCTTCAAGCGGGTTTTTCCGATCAGCTTGTTGATTTCCTTCTGATGCAGCAGAAGTTTTCGTTTCCTAATGGGGTCATGATTTGAAAGATTGCCGTGCGAGTAGGGACTGATGTGGCAATGGTTCAGATAGACTTCACCGTCATCGACCGAGGCATAACTGTCCTGCAGGTTTACACGACCTTCGCGCAGAGACTTTACCTCGGTTCCCCGTAATATGACGCCGGCCTCGAACTTTTCTTCGATGAAATAGTCGTGGTAGGCCTTGCGGTTGGTGGCCACGACTTTGTACTGATCTTCTTTGTCGTGAGTTTTATTCATATCATTTGGCCCATGGCTGTCCGAGGCAGGCGCATTTTGTTATGATGCCGACATGCGAGGACAGAGCAGGCTCGATTCATTCGGTACCATCCTGGCCGGGCTTGCCCATCGTCTGGGCCTGGAAAGCAAACTCTTCGAGGCCCGGTTGCGCCGCCATTGGCCGGACATCGTGGGAGAGCCGATCGCGACGCACACAAGGCCGGACCAGGTCCGCTTCAAGAAACTCTACATCTTCGTGCATAATTCGGTCTGGCTCCAGCAACTGACCTTCCTGAAACCGGTGCTGCTGCAGAAGGTGAACCAGCTGACGGGGCAGCCGCTGGTGACCGAGATCGTGCTGCGCATCGGGGACTTTCCCGTCGATTCACTGCCATCCCCGCAACCCTCCGTCTCTGAACCGACTCGGTCGGAACCTACTGCTCTACTGCTTGAGGAAGCGGCGCTGCATACTCAAGGCATTCAAGACCAGACACTCCGTGATCATCTGGCCGCCGTCATGGCCCAGACCTTGAGCCGGCCGGGGCCTCCTTCGCAACATTCATAACAGGTCCCTTGAACAACTGTCGCGAAAAGGCCGCCGTCGCCGCGCTGTCTTTCTCGCGAGGAATCGGCCCGATACGGCCTTCTTCATGCTCTCCGTCCAGCCGATAGAAGCCCCGCAATGAATGCTCGAATCCCTCTCGCACGGCCACGTCTTCTCCCGTCACATACTTGTGCAGCACCTCCGGCTCCGTCCATCCCTCGTCAGTGAAGATATAAATTGCGATATGCCGATACCGCCCCTCCGGGTCGTCTGGCGTGGTCGGATGGATCTTCATGGCGCCGAAATTTCGACCTTCCCCGCCGACTTTCCTGAATCGTTCGATCAGTGTTTCGATTTCGGTATCGCTGGTCCAGGATGGGACATGAACGGCCACCACCGAGCGTTCCTGGGAGCCGATGCTGTAGGGAGGAATCGAACGGTCCGGCCGGCTGAGAAACATTCCGCCCCAGATCAGCGCAAAGGAGCCGAAGAGAACACCCAGCGCCATTTTCACGACGGTGTCCAACGGACGCTTGGCGCTGGTTCCGGCTGATGCCCCGGCAGGCGGCGGAGTCGGGTCGTTCATGGCCATGGTGAGAAAAGCCGGCTTGAACCGTGCGGCCTGCGGGGTGATTACTCGCCCTCTTCTGGTATCCCTTCTTCGCGTTCGACCAATCGCGCCACGGCGACCACACGGTCCTCATCGCCATCCATATCCAGCAGGCGCACGCCCTGGGTATTGCGTCCGATTTCGCGAATGTCATCGACCTTGCAGCGCAGGACTTTGCCTTGGGCCGCCATCAGCATGATTTCATCCTCGTCGCGGACTTGGAGAAATCCGACGGCCGGCCCGTTGCGCTCCGTCGTCTTGACGCTGATGATGCCCTTTCCCCCGCGTCCCTGCACGCGGTACTCGTTCACCGGGGTCCGCTTTCCATATCCGCCTTCGGTCACGGTCAGAATCGCGGTCGTCGAATCGGGCGTAATGGTCTCCATGCCGATGACCTCGTCACCGGATTCGAGCGTGATTCCTCGTACTCCATGAGCCGTGCGCCCCATGGCCCGCACATCTTCTTCCTTGAACCTGATGGTGATGCCCTGTTTCGTTCCCAACAGAATCTCGCGCTGGCCGTCGGTCAGATCCACGCCGATCAGCTTGTCCCCCTGATCGAGCGAGAGCGCGATGATGCCGCCCTGACGCGGGTTGGCATAGGCCGACAATTCGGTTTTCTTGATGACGCCGAGTTTGGTCGCCATGATGATATAGCGATCCTCACGATAGTCTTT
>JAJFBJ010000224.1 GCA_020697375.1 Nitrospira sp.
ACCGGAAAACCGGTCAAAATCATTTCCCGCACCGGCCCACGAGCAGCGGCTCACTTCTTTGAAGTCCAGATCGACACCAAGAAAAATGAACCGCTTGTGCACGAGAACAAACAGATCGAATGGGAACAAGTGCAGGGCACGCAAGTCACCCTGGAGGTTGAGGGCAAATATCAGAAAGGCCGAGCTTCAGTCGACGAATGGCTGGAACAGACGTCTATTGCAAATCCCCACGTCAGACTCGTGTACAACAAACCAGAAGGCGAAACGAAGGAATATTCCCGTTCGTATCATGAGCTGCCGCCCTCGCCGCGCGAAATCAAACCGCATCCCTACGGGATTGAATTCGGAATGCTGCTTAAAATGCTGCAGGACACCAAGAGCCACTCGCTGTCAAGCTTTCTCGCCAGTGATTTCTGTCGAGTCTCGCCTCAGGTGGCAGTGGACATCTGCAAGGAGGCGAAGGTTTCCCCGCATCTCAAGCCTCGTGACCTGAAGGGGCCCGCAGCCGAAACACTCTACCGGACAATCCAAAGCACGAAACTCATGGCCCCGCCCACCAATTGTCTTTCTCCGATCGGGGAGAAAGCCATCCTGTCGGGCCTCTACAAACAAATCAAAGGAGAGTTCTATACCGCCGTCAGCCGACCGCCAGCCGTCTACCGCGGCAATCCCTTCGTCATCGAGGCAGGCTTGGCCTATGGGAACCGACCGGGCGATCAGCCGAAGACGGAGCAAGCGGCGGGACCGAAGGCCGAGGGTGAGGACGAGGACGATAACACCGAGCTCGCACGAGTCATCCGTTACGCAAATCGAGTGCCCTTACTGTATCAGCAGTCCGCCTGTTCCACATTCAAAGCCGTGCTGACCACGACCTGGAAAAATTATGGCGTCCCGCAATCGCGTGGGGCCCTGCCGGCCGGTCCGATGGTCATCTTCGTTCACATGGCCTCCGTCTGGGTACCCTTTACCAGCGAATCCAAGGAGGCGATCGCCGACTATGATGAGATCCAGAAGGAGATCACCCTCGCCTTACGTGAGTGCGGGCGTCGTTTAGGATTATTCCTACGCCGGCGGGAGCGGGCGGCCAGCGAATACAGACGGCGCAACATCTTCGAATTGTATATCGAAGAAGTGGTCGAAGCCTGCAACCGGCTCAAAGGCGGGAAGCTGCCAAAAGACAAGATCAAGATGCAGCTGCAGAAAATCGCGAATTCACGCACAGGCGGCCTCAAGACTGATGAGGCCCTTGGCAAGACCGGAGCAGGTCCGGAAGGGCTTCCTCATTCGATTATCGTGACCGAAACAGGCATCGAGGGAGAGGTTCAAGCGGCCTCGGAAGACGTAGAACCGGCCACAGCCGGTCCGGCACGCGAAGGCGATCTCGCTGGTGGGAGCACGCCGAGCGCAAAACCTACTCAACGCAAAAGCGGTGCGGCGAGACAGGAACTGAAGAAGGGGAGGAAGAAAGGCGTGCACGCCAAGTCCGACCAGATGGGGTTGTTTCTCGATAAATCGGCCGCAGGCGCGCGGACTGCTACGCGCCGCCGAAGGAAGTAACTAGATGACCACGAAGCAGAGACGCCCGAGTCCCGTCGAGAAGAAACTAATCGGCCTGGCCGACATTGTGATTTCGGCTGCAGACCGGTCGAAGGATCCGACGTTTGCCATCCCGATCCGCGCGCTGTCGAATGTGTCCTTCAACGAGCGCAAAGGCCTGATAGAGATGGGGCCCAAGAAGCAGGCTCGTTCGTTCTTCAACGTCGGCATGGCGAAAAAATTTATGCAGACGGTGCTGGTGGCTGACGCGCTTTCAGAACTGCAGCGGGCGGATCTGACGACGTCCCTGCGGGAAATTTACTACCGGACGAAGCACACCATCCAGGATTCGCACGAAAACACCTTCGACACCCAGGACGAATCCGACCCCGTCATCGAGGACCTGGAAGTCTCGTTGGCGGCGTTGCGCGAAGAGCTGCACGTCAGAGCGGAAAACAGCGGCAGCATCGTCGGCCCCGTCGTGTTCGGCGATGACGGAGATCGGGTCGACTGCGCACGCCTCGGCAAGGGAGGGTACTCGGTCCCTTCGATTGTCGAACCCGAATATCTGGAGATCCGACGTTGTACGGCTGATTTTTTGCTGCTGGTCGAAAAGGGAACGCAGTGGAACCGTCTGTCGGAAGACAAGTTCTGGCGCCGGTACAATTGCGTCCTGCTGACAGGAAATGGTCAACCGCCCAGGGGCGTCAGACGACTGGCAAGGCGGCTGCATGAAGAACATCGACTGCCTGTCTACGTCCTTGTCGATAACGATCCCTGGGGCTACTACATCTATTCGGTCGTCAAGCAGGGATCGATCAATTTGGCGTTCGAGAGCCAGCGCATGGCCATCCCCAAGGCCAAATTCATCGGATTGTCCAGTGCGGATCCTGAACGTTATCAGTTGCCCCGTAATGTCGGGATCAAGCTGAACGAAAAGGACATCGCCCGCGCGAAGGAACTGATGAACTATCAGTGGTTCCAGAAACCGGCCTGGCAAACTGAAATCAAACGCATGTTAACCATTGGTCTCAAGTACGAACTGGACGCCTTAGCCAATAAAGACTTCCAATACCTGACGAAAAAATACCTTCCGCGAAAGTTAAAAGAAAAAGACTGGCTGGATTAATGCGCAGGTCCAGACACTCAGATGCCACCTGTCCTCTCGACACTGTGACCGGGTCTCCATGCCTTGCTGAACGGGAGAACACTCACCGCGGCAGGGGATACACCCAGTAGCCAACCTCCACATCGACGAGATAGCGTGAATGCATGGGGTATGTGTGTCTCTTGATTTTAATACTCAGCATGTTACCCGCTTCCGCGGCGCACGCGGCGGACATTATCCCGGCACCAGAGTCTTCGCCCCCCGCGGCTACACAACCACCTGCTACTGAGGCACCTCGACCGAATGCGGTTCCCAGTCCTACTGACCCCGGCATAGTCAAGCAACCGGACACAGTCCCGCATCCCGATTCGGTTGTGACACCTCCGGTGGTGGACCCCAAGATGGCCATTAACCCGGAAGCGGCAAACCCACAGACGGAACCCTCTGCTCCCCCTCCACAGGACTCGGTGCCGAAGAAGCCATGATCGATGAGAGCGAAAGCACTCGCCTCAGCGATGACGTCAAGGAACTGACGATCGCAGGTTGCCGCGTGCGCCTTG
>JAJFBJ010000001.1 GCA_020697375.1 Nitrospira sp.
ATTCAGCAACTCGAGGAGTGGATGGCGGAGGCCATGCCTATTTATCAGGCGAAACAACCGGCGCCGAATGGTGATTTGCCTCAATTGCGATGAACCTTCGGAACGTATTGGTAGATCCTTGGACCCACTGAACCCCTCGTCGGTCCTCATGAGTGCTTGAAACGCGGGATTCCAAATCTTATACTCGAGAGGCGCGCTGGGGGAGCACGGGTGCTCGCCCGTCGAGTCTATCGACGGGAGGAAAGTCCGGACTCCAAGGGCAAGGACGCTGGATAACGTCCAGGCGGAGTGATCCGACACCTGCACAACAGAGAGCAGACCGCCGATGGCCGGTGCGTTGGAACTTGTTCCATCGCGCCGGATCAGGCAAGGGTGAAACGGTGGGGTAAGAGCCCACCGCGGTGATGGCGACATCAACGGCACGGTAAGCGTCGTCCGGAGCAAGACCAAATAGGGGGATGCCTGCGTCGTTCGCAAGAACCTCGCGGGAAGGCCGGCCCGGCCAAGGTCCTCGGGTAGGTTGCTTGAGGCTCGAGGTAACTCGAGTCCCAGAGAAATGATCACCCCCGCGCGAAGGTATCTTTCACGCGGGACAGAATCCGGCTTATAGGGCTCCTCCAACGCGCTTTTTTTATTGCCTCACGCAGTTCTCCTTCGGTCATCCTTCCAGAAAATTTTTCCCTGCCATCGAAAAGGACGACCGGTACTCGGTCATTATATTGCGCGAGAAGCCTCTGGTCACTGTCAACATCCACGGTGATGAGATCGAACGAAAGATCCTGCTGCACTTGCATAGCCACACGGTAGATCACCCGACACAGGTGGCAGTCGCCGCGGGAGACGATGGTGACGCGAAGCGGTTCCATGGTTCAGTTCATACCGGGAATGAGCCGTCGTGATCCGTATACCATAAGCCATGCGTGAGTAACATCTTCGCATAAGAAATGCGACCTCACTCTCTTGACCTCGCTCAAGATCGGGTGATACCATCCGCCATCTTTCCCTTTGATTTTGCAGTAAGATTGTATCAATCTGTGGCGCACATTTGGCACAGGACCGTGGAGTATTCTGGATGAGGCTGAACATCCTTCGCCATGCGGAGGGGAGGTAGATATGAAGATCACAGGGTCGGAAATCATGATCGAATGCCTGAAGCGCGAAGGCGTGAAAACCATTTTTGCGCTGCCGGGCGGCGTCGTACTGAAGATTTTCGACATGCTTCATCAGCAAAAAGATATTGAGGTCATTCTGACCAGACACGAGCAGGGTGCCGGCCACATGGCGGAAGGATATGCCAAGGCCACCGGTAAGGCAGGTGTATGCCTGGTTACGTCCGGGCCCGGCATGACCAATGTCATTACTGCGCTGGCCGATGCCTACATGGATTCGGTTCCGCTAGTCTGTTTCAGCGGCCAGGTGTCGACGAACTTGATCGGTAACGATGCATTTCAGGAAGCAGACAACATCGGGCTGAGCCGGCCTTGCACGAAGTATAACTTTCTCGTGAAGGACGTAAACGACCTGGCGACGACCATTAAGGAAGCCTTCTATATCGCCACAACCGGACGTCCCGGACCGGTCCTGGTGGATATTCCCAAGGATGTGTCCATGGCCAAGGCGGAATTCACCTATCCCAACTCGGTGGCCATCCGCGGGTACAATCCGACCTATGAAGGCAACAAGTGGCAGATTAAGCAGGCCGCCGAAGCTATCATGAAGGCGAAGAAGCCGATTCTCTACGTCGGCGGAGGCGTCGTCTTTTCCGGTGCTTCCAAAGAATTGCTCGAATTGGCGGAGATGACTCAGATTCCGGTGGATATGACCTTGATGGGCCTTGGCGCGTTCCCGGGCGAGCATCCGCAATCCATGGGCATGATGGGCATGCATGGCACCTACTGCGCCAATATGGCGGTGCATTATTCCGATCTGGTGATTGCGGTGGGGGCGCGGTTCGATGACCGTGTGACTGGAAAAGTCGCTGAATTTTGCCCACACGCCAAAGTCATCCATATCGATATCGATCCTACGTCGATCCGAAAAAATATCCACGTGGATATTCCGATCGTGGGCGATTGCAAGGCGGTCTTGCGGGAGTTGAATCAAATTCTCAAAGCCACCGTGAACGGGAATCAAAAGGAACTTCGCAAGCCCTGGTGGGATCAAATCCGTGAATGGCAGCAAGCGCATCCGTTGGCCTATCAACAGGAGGCTGAGGGAGCGATCAAACCCCAACATGTCATCAAGCGCCTGTACGAATTGACGAAGGATCGGGACCCAATCGTGTCGACGGACGTCGGTCAGCATCAGATGTGGACGGCTCAGTACTTCAAGCTGGCTAAACCGAACCGTTGGTTGACATCTGGTGGCTTGGGTACGATGGGGTTCGGGTTTCCGGCTGCCATGGGTGCGCAGGCTGCGTTCAGAAATCGGTTGGTACTCTGTGTCGCCGGCGACGGCAGCGTGCAGATGAATATGCAGGAGATGGCCACCGCGGTCGTGTCGAAATTACCGGTGAAGGTGATCATTCTGAATAATCGTTTTCACGGCATGGTCCGTCAGTGGCAAGACTTGTTCTATGAAGGGCGCTATGCCTCCAGCTATCTCGACACGACCCCAGATTTCGTGAAGTTGGCCGAAGCCTATGGGGCGGTCGGGTTGCGGGCGAACAGCGTCGGCGATCTGGACGCGGTGCTGAAAGTGGCGATTGAGACGGATAAGCCGGTCGTCGTCGATGTGCCGACATACCCCTATGAGAATTGTTACCCCATGATTCCGGCGGGCGGCTGCAACCATGAAATGATCCTGGAAGATCCGCCCGAGTTGAAGAAGAAGCAAGCCGGTCTTCCAAGTGCCGGATCCAACGAAGACAAAGACACGATTTTGACAGCTTAGGGAGAAGGGTTGATGGCAGGTAGGTATAGCAGGATGTAAGATTGGAGAATCGGCTCTTCTCGACTGCCTGTGCTGCTTTCGGCTATACGCTCTTCATAACTCAATGGAACATATTATTTCGGTCACCGTAGAAAACAAATTCGGCGTGTTATCCCGCGTGGCAGGTTTATTCAGCGGTCGCGGATTCAATATCGAAAGTCTCTCTGTTGCGCCGACGCTCGATCCATCCATGTCCCAAATGACCATTGTGACGTCAGGGGACGACCGGATCGTGGAGCAAATCGTCAAGCAATTGAATAAACTGATCGATGTGATCAAGGTCGTGGACCTCAACGAGAGCGAATTTGTTTCCCGGGAGACTGCGTTGATCAAGGTCCATACAAAGTCCGAAGACCGGGCGGAAGCGCTACGGATAGCGGACATCTTTCGGGCCAACGTCATCGATTCGACGCCTTCGACTTACACCATCGAGGTGACAGGAGATCCGAAGAAAATCGAGGCCATCATCAATTTGCTGCAGCCACTGGGCATCAAAGAACTGATTCGAACGGGGCGGGTGGCGATTGCACGTGAAGCGATCAGGACGGCCGTTAGCCAACCAAAGAAAATCGCTCGAGAATAGTTCACTTGTCTTGTGTGCGATCGCGGTCTTAATCCATCTACGTGCCCATGAACCTTCAGGAGTAACGTATGAAGATCTATTACGATAAAGATGCCGACCTGCAACTCATTCGTGGAAAGAAAGTAGCCGTGATCGGCTATGGAAGCCAGGGGCACGCCCACTCGCTCAATCTCAAGGACAGCGGCGCATCAGTCGTCGTGGGTTTGCGCGAAGGTAGTTCCTGGAACAAGGCGGAAGCCAGCGGCCTGAAGGTCATGCCGGTGGCCGATGCGGTGAAGGCGTCCGATGTCATCATGATCCTAGCTCCGGATGAAGCCCAAGCGGCCATTTATCGGCAGGAGATTGCCCCGAATCTGAAGCCCGGCTCTTATCTGGCCTTCGGCCACGGATTCAATATCCATTTCGGGCAGATCGTCCCGCCGGCGAACATCAATGTGTTTATGGTGGCGCCCAAAGGGCCAGGTCATTTGGTGCGGTCGGAATATACCAAAGGCAGCGGGGTGCCCTGTCTTTTGGCCGTTCATCAGGATCCCAGCGGCAATACCCGTCAAGTGGGCTTGGCCTATGCCAGCGCCATCGGAGGCGGCCGCGCCGGTGTGATTGAAACCAACTTCCGGGAAGAGACCGAAACAGATTTATTCGGTGAGCAGGCTGTTTTGTGCGGAGGGCTCACGTCGCTGATTCAAGCCGGATTCGAAACGCTCGTAGAAGCGGGGTATTCTCCGGAAATGGCCTACTTCGAATGCTTACACGAGGTGAAATTGATCGTGGATCTAATTTATCAGGGTGGCATCGCCAACATGCGGTACTCGATCAGCACCACGGCGAAGTACGGCGATATCACGCGCGGCCCCCGGGTGGTGACCGAACAGACGAAACAAGAAATGAAAAAGATTCTTGGAGAAATTCAGAGCGGACAATTCGCCAAGGAATGGGTGCTGGAGAACCAGGCGAATCGGCCTGTCTACAATGCCCTGCTGAAAAAAGGCGAAGGCCATTCGATCGAGGAAGTCGGTGCAAAACTCCGAGCTATGATGCCTTGGTTGAAAAAGGATCAGCTCGTAGACAAGAACAAAAACTAACATTCAGCCCGGCTCTTCATGGTACGATTTAAAAAGACCTTGGAGGTTTATGGCTGATCGAGCGGTTGGGATACCGATCGTAAAAGAAGGTTTGCCGTTTGTCGGCGTTCTGGGGTGCGCCACATTGCTTCTCGGTCTGGCAGGCTGGATCGTTCCGGCTGGGATATTGGGAGGTTTCACGCTCTTTACGGCTTGGTTTTTCCGGAATCCATCCCGAACCGTTCCCCAGGAGCTCAATATGGTTGTGGCATCCGGGGACGGCAAAGTGATCGCGATCGAAGAAGAGTTCGAACCACGCTATTTGA
The DNA here is from genome assembly GCA_020697375.1 of Nitrospira sp. The sequence continues at coordinate 4,902 of JAJFBJ010000001.1, forward strand.
AGGAAAAAAGTATTCGGGTGACTGTGTTTCTCAACGTGTTCGACGTGCATGTGAATCGAATGCCCTGTGCCGGGACGGTCGAGGGCGTGAGTTATCAGCCCGGACAGTTTCTCGTGGCCAGTAAGCCGGAGGCGACCCTCCGCAACGAGCAAAATGCCGTGATGCTGAAGACGGCCTCGGGGGCGAAGGTCCTCTGTGTGCAAGTAGCCGGATTGATTGCCCGCCGCATCGTATGTTGGGTGGGGCAGGGAGACAATGTGCTACGCGGAGAACGGTTTGGACTCATACGGTTTGGGTCGCGCATGGACACGTTTCTTCCGCTCGGTTCCGCCATCCGTGTTGCGGTGGGTGACCGTGTCAAAGGAGGGGAAACCATCGTGGGGGAACTGCGATGAAATCACCGGCCATGCGACAGTCATTCGCCAAGGGCAATCGTAAGCGACAGGCGATGTACCTGATTCCCAATTTATGTACGACGGGGAATTTGTTTTGCGGAGTCTTTGCAATTTTGTCGGTGTTCAATGGTCAACACTTGGCCGCAGCCATTGCGATCCTGGTTGGAATGATTTTCGACATGTTGGACGGCAAGTTGGCGCGGTTGACCAATAGTACCGGTCAATTCGGCATCGAGTACGATTCTCTGTCGGATGTCGTCTCATTCGGCGTAGCGCCTGGCGTGCTCATCTATTCTTATGCGTTGAGCGGACAAGGAATGTTCGGGGTGGCGGTCATGTTCGCCTATGTCGCCATGGGGGCTGTGCGGCTGGCTCGGTTCAACGCCACGGTCAGCACGTCCGACAGCAAGTACTTCACAGGGTTGGCCATCCCGGCGGCCGCCGGCGTCATCGCCTCGTTGGTGATCTTCGATCTCCACATTACCCAGATGGGGTCAGAAGTGAAACCATTGCTAATTTTGGTGATTACGTTCGCCCTGGCGTTTCTCATGGTGAGTACGATCAAGTACCGTAGCTTTAAGGATATGAAATTCAGACGAGGCGACCACTTTACCTATCTAGTGTGGGGCATTCTCGCTCTGATGCTGATAGTAGCCTGGCCACAGGCCATGGTATTCGTGACCTTCGCCGGGTACGCTCTTTCCGGTCCGGTTGCGCGCCTCTGGACCATGATAGCGAAGGGCGCGGGTAAGCAGACCGTGAAGACCGATGCATCGGTTATGGATTCGAGAGAGTCGCAATAGCTGTGATGAGGAGTAGTAGGAAGAGCTGACCGAATTGAGAGAGCTGGTGGATGGTGCAAACCAGCCGGTTATCTACCGAACTCGCCTCGGAGCTGGATTTGTGAAGCCGCTATGGTGGTAATGAATCCCGGGTTGTCCTCGTGATGGACTGAATCGAGGGCGGTTGGATGGAGATAGCTTTTCATCCGCTGCTGAATCAGGGTGGTACCACGAAGCTCGCAAGGCCTTCGTCCCTGTCCAAGGGCGGAGGCTTTTTTATTGGTAGGATGCTCAAACAGGCTTCCAACTTTGTTCTCGGCTCGAAAACATTCTCGACGTACCCCTGAGGGTACGCCTCCGGTGTTTTCTCCGCCTGCGGCCGCGTTGGAAGCCTGAGCAACCCGTGCGACAGAGGAGGTAAGCCATGGCCAGGATGATCAGAATCTTCGACACGACGTTGCGGGACGGTGAGCAATCGCCGGGGGCGAGCATGAATGTCGAAGAAAAACTCATGATCGCTAAGCAACTGGCGCGCCTCGGCGTAGATATCATTGAAGCGGGATTCGCCTACAGTTCGCCGGGAGATTTCGAAGCGGTGCGCCGAATCGCGCAAGAAGTCGAAGGGCCGGTGGTCTGCAGTCTCGCGAGGGCCCGGCCTGAGGATATTAGGCGGGCCTTCGAAGCATTGAAAGGCGCGCCAAGGGTCCGCATCCATACCTTTCTCTCCACGTCGGACATCCATCTCAAGCATCAGTTCCGTATGACGCGGGAGGAAGCGAAGCGGCGTGCCGTAGAGATGGTGCAGTTGGCTCGCACCTATGTCGACGATGTCGAGTTTTCTCCCATGGATGCCAGCCGGTCAGATCCGGCTTACCTCTGCGAAGTCATTGAAGCGGTCATCTCGGCAGGAGCCGGGACCGTCAATATTCCCGACACCGTAGGCTATGCCATTCCCCAGGAGTTCGGCGGTCTGATCAAAAGAATCAAAGACAATGTGCCGAATAGCGGGCAAGCGGTCATTTCCGTCCATTGCCACAACGATTTGGGTTTGGCTGTCGCCAACAGCCTCGCTGCGGTGATGGCCGGGGCTGGTCAGGTGGAATGTACCATCAACGGTATCGGTGAACGGGCCGGCAATACGTCGCTGGAGGAAATCGTCATGGGCCTGCGGACACGCAAGGATTTGTACGCGGCCGATACGAAAGTCGTCACCGAGGAGATTTTAAAGACCAGCCGCCTCGTCAGCAAAATCACCGGTATGGTCATCCAGCCGAACAAGGCGATCGTCGGCGCCAATGCGTTCGCCCACACGTCGGGCATTCACCAGGATGGCTTGCTCAAGGATAAGACGACCTATGAGATCATGCGGCCGGAATCCGTCGGCCTCGAACAGAACAAACTGGTGATGGGCAAGTTGTCCGGACGACATGCATTTCGTCAACGGCTTGAGGACCTGGGCTACAGGTTGACGGAAGAAGAGGTCAATCACGCGTTCGAACGTTTCAAACGACTGGCAGACCAGAAGAAAGAAATTTACGAGGAAGACCTCGAAGTAATCGTGTCTGAAGAAGTTGCCAAGATATCGGAGCGAGTCCTGTTGAAGTCGTTCCAAGTGGAAAGTGGAACGAATAAAATACCTAACGCTACAGTTGAGTTGGAAATCGATGGAACATCTGTGACGCATAGCGGAACGGGCGATGGACCGGTGGACGCGGTGTACCGGACGATTGCCGCCATGACCCATACAAAGAGCAAATTGCTGATGTTTGGAGTGAAGGCCATCACCGGCGGTACGGATGCGCAGGGTGAAGTGTCCGTGCGGTTGGAGGAGGACGGTCGAACGGTGTCCGGGCATGGAGCCGATACGGATATTATCACCGCCGCGGCACGGGCCTATCTGAACGCCCTCAATAAATTGGCCTATTTCGCCGCTAAACAGGCGGAAGGAGTTCAGAGGATCAGCTTGATTTAGCCGGCAGGTGCACGATAGATTCCTCAGTCCAAACTCTATGCATTGGTGCTGGCGGGATTCAGGGACAACTATCGGTGGTCCCTATTGCCAATGTGCGAAGGCTTGTTCGATGCTAAGTACCCATCTGCAACGATGCCCCGAATTTGTAGCGGGCGACCACACAAGGCTGCGGGAACTGCTTCATCCAGGAAAGACAGCTCTTCAGTTAGGCTATAGCCTGGCTCACGGGATATTGGACCCGGGCAAACAGTCCCTCTGGCATCGCTTGAAATCATCAGAGGTTTACTATTTCATCGCCGGACACGGAGTGATGCAGGTAGAGGAAGAATCCATGAAGGTGGAGGCCGGCTCGGTAATTTATGTTCCGCCGGGAGCCAAGCAATCATTATGGAATAACGGAACGGACCCGGTCGAATTTCTTTGCCTGGTGGATCCGGCCTGGACAGCCGAAGATGAAGCAGTCGTTGAGTAGCCGAGAGGAGATGGGCACGTGAAGGCGAGAATCGCAGTCCTGGCTGGAGATGGAGTAGGTCGCGAGATTGTTCCGGAAGCCGTCAAGGTCTTGAAGGCGGTGGCTGAACGATACGGGCATACGTTCGAGTGTATCGCCGGCGATGTCGGCGGCCATGCCCTCGATAAAGTCGGTGTCCCGTTGCCGCAGGAGACGCTGTCGATTACGAAACAAAGCGACGCAGTATTGCTTGGGGCGGTCGGAGGTCCGAAATGGGAAGGGTTGGAGTACAGTTTACGTCCCGAGCGAGCCCTGCTCGGCTTGCGAGAACAGCTCGGGCTCTATGCCAACCTGCGCCCCGCCAGGCTCTATCCGGTTCTCGCCGACGCCTCCACGTTGCGACGGGATGTCATTGAGGGTATCGACATGCTCGTTATCCGCGAACTCACCGGAGGCATTTATTTCGGCAAACCCAAGGGGATCGAAAAATTGCCCAACGGCGGAGAACGCGGATTCAATACGGAAGTCTACACGACCGATGAAATCCGTCGCATCGCCGTCGTAGCGTTCGAGGCGGCCCGCAGGCGGCGCAAGAAGGTCACGTCGGTGGATAAAGCGAACGTGCTGGAATCGTCGGAGCTATGGCGGAGGGTGGTGACGGAGGTGCAGAAAGACTATGCCGATGTGGCCTTGAGCCATATCTATGTCGACAACTGTGCCATGCAGCTGGTGCGCAATCCGCGGCAATTCGACGTCTTGCTCTGCAACAACATGTTCGGCGACATCCTCAGCGACGAGGCGGCGATGCTCACTGGGTCGATCGGCATGCTGCCCTCTGCGAGCATCGGGGCCAAGGTGGGCCTGTTCGAGCCGATTCACGGAAGCGCGCCGGACATTGCAGGAAAAAATATCGCCAATCCGATCGCGACTATTGCTTCCGTTGCGATGATGTTGTCATACGCTTTCCGCCTGGAGAACGAAGCCCAGGCGGTTGAGCGAGCTATTGTCAAGACCCTTGATCTTGGACTCCGCACCAAGGACATACATGCCGAAGGCACGCAACTGGTCGGTACCACCGACATGGGCGATGCCATTGTGCGCAACCTTGCCTCGTGACCCCATATGACTTTCGCTGTACAAGCCAGAATAATTAAGACGGTGGCCGGGAACGGCGAACCTGGCTACTGCGGCGACGGCGGCCCTGCTCTGGCAGCTTCGTTGAATGAGCCGAAGGGGCTTTGCCTAGATCGGACGGGGAATCTCTACATTGCAGACTCGGAAAATCACGTCGTGCGTCGCGTCGACCGAGAGACGGGCGTGATCACGACTGTCGCCGGGATTTGCTCCTGGGGCACAACCGGATCGCTTCCATCGCAACAGGCAGCGGACGTGCCGGTAGAAGAGGAAGAAGATCCCTTTGCCGATGTGTCAGCGGATAAAACCAAGGCCTATACCCAAGTCACGGACCTCAGCGGAACGGTGCGTTACGTGACCGGTGGGCGGCTTTCTATAGAGCGTGATTCTGGAGATGGCGGCCCAGCTGATCAAGCGAGACTGAATTTTCCCAGTGCCGTGGCGGTCGATCGATTCGGAAACCTGTACATTGCCGATACGATGAATCATCGGATCAGAAAAGTGGATGCGGCCACCGGTGTGATTACAACCGTCGCAGGGACGGGACAGGCGCGTTATTCCGGCGATGGCGGCCCGGCGACTCTTGCCTCCCTCAACGAGCCGACCGGTTTGGCCGTCAACGACGAGGCGCTCTATATTGCCGACCAGAGCAACAATCGTGTGCGAAAAATAGAGCTCGCCACAGGACTGATCATCACATTCGCGGGAGATGGAACGGCTACGTACGGCGGAGATGAGATTCCCGCGACCCAGGCAAGTCTGGCGGGACCACATGGCGTCGCCCTAGGAACAGACGGCCAATTGTATGTGGCTGATACCTTCAACAGCCGTATACGATCCATCGATATGGTGACGGGACAGATTACCACGGTGGCCGGAGACGGCGGAACGTATCGCTACCAGGGGCCGGATGAGCCTTCCTCGCAAAGCCTCTCCCGACCTGCCGGAGTCGCGGTTGGTTCCCACGGGACACTCTACATGACCGATTCCGATAGTCACTTGATTCGAATGTGGGATGGGAGGACCAGGACTGTTACGCGCTTGTCCGGGACCGGTGTCGCACAGTTTGGCGGGGACGGCGACAATGCGTTGGTGGGAAGCCTCAGCTATCCATTCGGAGTGGCAGCGGATGCCGCCGGAACCATTTATGTCGCAGACACGTTCAATCACAGGATCAGGATCTTGGCAGCCACTGCGTGAGGGTAGCATCATGTTTAGGAAGAAAAAGGCCTACACGGTTGCGGTGCTCGGAGCGACCGGAGCTGTGGGGAAGGAAAGTCTCGAAATATTGGAAGAACGCAAGTTTCCAATTGAGACGCTGCGTTTATTCTCATCGAAGCGGTCGGCGGGAGAAGTGCTGTCCTGCCAGGGTAAAGAGTACAAGGTAGAAGAACTCACAGAGGCTTCTTCCTTCGCCGGTGTGGACATTGCTTTCGTCTCCGCGACGGATGCCATAAGCCGGGATTATGGAGCGCGATTGGGTGCGGCCGGCATCGTCGTCATCGACGACAGCGCGGTCTTTCGAATGGACCTCGATGTGCCGCTTGTGGTGCCCGAGGTCAATGCACCTGCCTTGCGAAGCCTGCCGCGAGGCATCGTGGCAATCCCCAACTGTACGACAACTCCATTGGTCATGGCGCTCAAGCCGCTTCGCGATGCTGCCGGTATCAAACGGGTGGTGGTAACGACCTTTCAGTCTGTGTCCGGTACCGGTGCTGCAGCCATGGATGAGTTGGTCGACCAGACAAAGGCGTTGATCTCCTTTCAAGACGTGAAGGTGGAGGTCTATCCCCATCAGATAGCCTTCAATCTTCTGCCGCAGGTCGGATCCTTCGGCGAAGGTGGCGATTGTTCAGAAGAGATCAAAATCGTTCGGGAGACCAGGAAAATTCTCGAGATGCCTTCACTCCGGCTCACGGCGACCACGGTGCGGGTACCGGTGTTGCGATGCCATTCCGAGGCGATCAATGTTGAACTCGAACGGCCACTGAAGGCGAATGATGCCCGAGCTGCCCTCGCGGAAATGCCGGGAGTGATCGTCTACGACGACCCCTTGAAAAAACTGTACCCGATGCCGTTCGACGTGTCCGGCAAAGATGAGGTCTATGTCGGACGGGTCCGCGAAGATGAATCGCTCACCAATGGATTGAACCTATGGGTGGTGAGCGACAATCTGCGGAAGGGCGCCGCCCTCAATGCAGTCCAAATTGCTGAATGTCTGATACAATGAATGATGGCCGCGTGGACTGGTGCAGGGCGATTGTTGATTATCGTGGGTCTGGTCCTCACCGCCGCGGGAGTCCTTCTGACAGTGGCGGAAAAATGGCCTGCGTTCGGTTCCGCGTTCGGTTGGATCGGTAAGTTGCCGGGCGATTTCTCGATCAAACGGGAGCAGTTCAGTCTCTATATCCCCGTCGCGACCAGTCTCGTCCTCAGCATCCTGCTGAGCCTGGTTTTCTACTTCCTCTCATGGATCTTTCGCCGCTGACTCGACACATTTTATGCAGCCTGGCCGCTATAGGCGGTACGCTGCTGTTCTCCCTTGCCTCCGCCTCTATCGCCTCCGCCGAATTCATTCGCGTATTGTTGGCCCAAGAGGCCGTGTTTATCGAGGTGCGCTCTGAGGGAAATATAGCCCTACTGATCGAGGGAGGCCAAACGAAGATCCTCCACCCTCCGGTCTCTCTCACATCGCGAGCAGACGGGTTGCTGGTCAATGGGCGGCGCATGAAAGGCGAACAGGTGGTCATTGAACCGTTTCATGCGAATCTCTCGCTGGTGATTGGTAACCGTGGCGAGAGCGTTGCCGGTAGCCGGCCTGGATTGGCCGGACGGGGCGGCGTTGGAACTATCAATGGGACGGCGTTGCCTGTCAGCGGAATTCTGCGCGTATCGCGCAAAGGCAGTGCACTCTCCGTCGTGAATCAGGTAGATTTGGAGGAGTACGTGAAGGGCGTAGTGCCATCAGAGGTGAGTTCTGCCTGGCATCCTGAAATGTTGAAGGTACAGGCAGTGGCGGCCCGGACATACGCGCTGTATAACAAAATGCTGAGCGCAGCGCGCGAATATGATGTACTGGCCACCATTCATGACCAAGTCTATCGCGGCCGTTCAGGCGTCGATCAACGGGTTGAAGAAGCCGTGGAATCGACCAGAGGCATCGTCGTCACGCATCAACTGGCACCCATCTATGCGGCCTTTTCGTCCACCGCCGCCGGCCCGACTGAAGATGCCGTCAATGTCTGGGCAAATAAAGACTTGCCCTATCTTAAGGGCGTCGAATGTCCGTTCGATCTCGATTCACCCTACTATCAATGGAAAGTCAGAGTGAGGATCGTCCAGCTGGAAGAGAACTTGAGGAGTCATGGAGTTCCCGTCGGAACGATTGCCACCATTACCCCGATTGCGTATAGCCGTGCCGGACGGGTCGCGCGCCTGCGGATTTTGCATTCGGGCGGCGAGACGGTGCTCCGCGGTGAAGACCTACGGAAGGCGGTCGGTTATACAGTCATCCCGAGTACGCAGTTCGAAGTCGAATCGATCGGAGCGGAGGTGATATTTACCGGCTACGGGGCGGGGCATGCCGTAGGGCTCTGCCAATGGGGGGCAAAAGAGCTGGCCGAGCTCGGGTATTCATACAACAGTATTCTGGCCTACTACTACCCTGGGACAGAGTTACACAATACAGCCTTGTCGCAATTGACCGCGCCTATCCCTCCAATTCCTTAATGCTGCTCACTGAGTTCGATTTTCCTTTTGATCCAGGGCTTGTGGCCAACCACCCGGTGGCCCCTCGTGACCGTGCACGGCTGCTTGTGATGGACCGTGCGAGCGGGGTGCGCGTACATAAGCGAGTCTCCGATCTTTCGCGGTTTTTGGAACGGGGCGATCTCCTGGTGGTCAACGATACGAAAGTCATGCCCGCACGCGTTCCCGCGCACATTCCTTCGACGGGAAAAACGACCGATCTGCTGTTTGTGCAGGATCTAGGAGATGGTGTGTGGGAGGTACTCGTCAAGGGCCGGTTCCGGCCCGGTGCAAGATTCGCGTTTCCGGCCGGCGGGGATGGGGAGATATTGGAACGCAGCCAGACACGAACCACGTTGAAGATCACGGGCGTCGCAAGCGTTCATGATCTCATGCAGGCATCCGGAACGATGCCGCTTCCTCCCTACATCAAACGTGTGCCGACGCAGGACGATAGACAATGGTACCAGACGATATTCGCGCAGAATGAAGGCGCCATCGCCGCTCCCACCGCCGGACTGCATTTTACCGGCGAGTTGATACGGACCCTGGCTCAGAATGGAGTGGAGTTGGCGCACGTGACCCTGCATGTCGGCCCGGGTACATTTCGGAGCGTGAAGAGCGAACGTATCGAAGATCATCGCATGCTGACCGAACGAGTCGAAGTTTCGGCTCACACGGCAGAGCAGATTCGCAGGACACAAGGGCGGGGGAATCGTGTGGTAGCGGTTGGAACCACCGTGGTGCGCGCGCTTGAGACCGCCGCGCAAGGCAGGGATGGTATCGGACCGTTTCAGGGATCCGCCGAATTATTCATCACACCCGGATTCGAATTTCGCGTCATCAATGCGCTTTTGACGAATTTCCATCTGCCGCGAACGACATTGCTCATGCTGGTCTCAGCCTTTGTGGGGGTGGCGCCGCTCCGTGCCGCCTATGCAGAGGCGGTGGCTCAACGGTACCGGTTCTATAGCTATGGCGACGCGATGCTGATCGGAACGAGGTGGGTCGAGACTACATGAGTTCTTTGTGAATCGTAAGGGGGATCTTAGTCTTCATCGATTCCGTATAGGCCATCAACGCTCGTTGTTGCTTTTGAAAGAGGAAACTCTGGAAGATTCGTTCCTTCGCAGCATCTACCTTGGCAGGATCTGACTCGCCCTCTCGGGTCACGAGGGCCTGTGCCTCTGAAAGTTCAGACGGCGTGAGGGCGACGGCGTCCATAACCACCAATCGCGCTTTGTTGGTAAGAATGTCCTTGGCTTCCATGGCCTCGAACGAAGAGGGCGTCAAACGATTCGCAGCCAATAACCTTCGGTAAGCGTCGGGATCGAAACTGCCGTTGCGTTGGAATTCGGTTCGCTGGGTAATCGCTTTCCGCAAATCTTCATCGGAGACTGTCAGGCCCATTTCCTTCGCCACGTGCAACCACATCCGGTTGTCGATGAGTTGTTCCAACACAAATTGCTTGAGGAACTCATCTTTGATATCCGTCTGCCCCTTATCTTTGTAAAAGCGGTACGTATTCTCATAGGCTCGGCGGAATTCATCCAACGGGACGGCCTGATCGCCGACGTTGGCAACCACATTGCCCCTCTGCTCACCGAATCCCCACCACCCCATCGTGATAATGAAGGCCAGAGCAAGGATCACCATAATGGATTTGATGAACCAAGGATAGTCGCGCGCGGATTCGCGTAATAGCTTGATCATTGAAGTGGCCTCTTGACGGCAGGGTTTCGTGGATTCTACTCAGACAGCGATGCCAAAGGCAAGGGAGCCAAAATAGCCCGGCGCATGGGGAAGATTGTGACTTTGTTTGTGCAGGCCGGGGAGATTTGCTATAGTGTCGCTGGATTAGGGGAGATCTTCATTGACGGAGGAGGGAGCCGGGCAAAGCCCGTTGGGACTGGGCGTATATCCGAAAGCCCCGGTGCTGAACCGATTCGTCGCCAAAGTCATTGACCTCCTGATCGTTGCCGCGGCGAGCAGATTAGTCCCGCCGATCGGTGTCCTTGCCGGACTTGCTTACATATTGTTGGCCGATGGGTTTGGGGGAGGCCGAAGTGTCGGGAAGCGGCTGGTCGGCCTCCAGACGATTGTGCCTCGCACACGAGAACCCGGCGGATTTCGAGAGTCGATCATCCGTAATTTGCCTTGTGGTCTTGCCCAACTGATGTTCGAAGTACCCTATGTAGGATGGGTCGGGTGGGGTGCGGTTCTTTCGCTTGAGGCGCTATTGGTGATCGGCAATGAACGGGGGCGGCGCTTGGGCGACGAGATCGCTAAGACTCAGGTTCTTGAGAGTGGACAGCTGGATGTGTCGGATTGAGCGAAGCAGGTCGCTGGTGGATCGGATGAATTGCGTGAAGGGAGAGTCCCAGTGGGCTTCATGAGTGACATGTTCGGATGGTTTTCCAACGATCTGGCGATTGATCTGGGGACGGCGACGACCCTCGTGTATGTCCATGGAAAGGGCATTGTCTTGAACGAGCCGTCCGTTGTTGCCGTCGAAAAAAAGACCGAACGAGTGATGGCGGTCGGTACCGATGCCAAACGCATGTTGGGCCGCACGCCGGGCAATATCATCGCTGTACGTCCGATGAAGGAAGGCGTCATCGCCGATTTTGAAAAAGCCGAAGCGATGCTGAGCCATTTTATTCAAAAGGCTCACAATCGGACGGCGTTCGTGCGGCCGCGCATCATTATCGGAGTGCCCTCTCGGATTACCCAGGTGGAACAGCGCGCCGTTCGGGATTCGGCTGAGCTGGCAGGCGCCCGCGAGGTATATCTGATCGAAGAACCGGTGGCGGCCGCGATCGGCGCTGGACTGCCGATTACTGAACCGTCCGGCAATATGGTGGTCGATATCGGCGGCGGCACAACCGACATTGCGGTTATCTCGCTGGGCGGCATCGTGTATAGCGAGTCCGTGAAAGTGGCCGGCGATCGGATGGACGATGCCATTATGAATTACATCAAGAAGAAATATAATCTCCTCATCGGTGAACATATGGCGGAGCGCATCAAATTCGAGATCGGCTCGGCGTACCCCTTCGAGGAACGAAAAACCATGATGATCAAAGGACGCGATCTGATTTCCGGCATCCCACGAACCTTGGTGGTGGATGATGCGGAAGTGAGAGAGGCGTTGCAGGAACCCATCGGAACCATTGTGAATGCCATCAAGGTGGCGCTTGAAAATACGCCGCCTGAATTGGCCGGAGACATCATCGATCGCGGTATCGTGCTCACTGGCGGCGGCTCCTTGCTCAAGGGAATGGACACTCGGTTCCGTGAGGAAACGAATCTTCCGATCATTACCGTCGATGACCCCTTGACCTCCGTGGTTTTGGGTGTCGGGAAGATTCTTGACGAGTTAGACCTCCTTCGCAAGGTGTCGGTCATGTCGCAGTGCAGTACCGCACGATGAGCTCCATCCTAAGTGTGGATGGCTATATCGCGCTCAACATACGGTACCAGGCGCCTTGCCGCAGTGCTGTTCGCCTTGTTGCTTGCAACACTCTTTCTTCTTCCTAGCCAAAGCCAGGGGTTGTTGCAGTACATCGGTGGGCCGCTCGGACAGATCCTCAGTCTTCCGCTCGCCGCGTTCTCCTCTCTCGATCACGGCATTTCCGAAACCTGGGATGGTTATCTGGCCCTCCAGGGAGTCCGTGAAGAAAACCGTCAGCTCCGTCGCGATATCGATTTGCTCAAAGGGCAAAATAATCAGCTTCGGGAATCCGTTGCAGCGACGCAGCGGTATGAGACCTTATTGAACTTCAAACACCAATCGTCTTCCCGCACCATGGCGGCTCAAGTGATCGGGCGGGACGCCACCAATTGGTATCGAGGGGTCATTCTCAATAAGGGTGAGGGCGATGGTGTTCGTCCGGAGATGGGCGTCGTGACACCTGCCGGTGTGGTTGGGCGTATCGTAAAATCCAACTCCACTTCATCGGTGGTATTACTGGTGACTGATCCGAACAATGCGATCGCGGGCTTGGTTCAGCGTACCCGCGACGAAGGGATCGTCGAAGGGACCAGCCATGGCCGTGCACGGCTTAAATACATTCCCTTGCTGTCTCGGGTCCAGGCCGGAGATCGAGTGGTCACGTCGGGCCTGACGGGTGATTTCCCACGCGGCCTGGCGATCGGAAGACTGACGCAAGTTGAAAAGTCAGAGGGGGATCTGTTTCAGTCCGCTGAAATCGAGCCGGACGTGGATTTGTCAAAGCTGGATGAAGTCCTAGTCATCACGGCACCCTATGACGACTTCGATGCAGCGCAACAACTCCTGCAGGAGACACACGGAGATCGGAAGAAACCATGAAGGTTCTGTTATACGCCCTGCTGGCGCTCATGGTGGTGCCGCTTCAAACGACCTTGCTGCACTATGTCAGCATTTTCGGCGTCCGTCCCGATATCGGACTGGTAGCGGCCTGCCTCGTTGGGTTTTTCGGTGGGGAACTCGATGGCCTGATCCTTGGGCTCATCCTCGGGTACTCTCAAGATATGTTGTCCGCCGGGGACTTTTGGGTCAATGTGGTTACGAAAGGGGGGGCCGGGTTTCTCGCCGGTCTGGCCGGGCGGCATATGGCCCACATTACTCCGGCCGTATTGACGGCTTCTCTGGCAATCATTTCTTTCCTTTCAAGCGCAGTATTTCTGTATTCCATGAATCCGGCAAGTATGGAGGATATCTGGATAGGAGTGCGCTCAACGATTTTGATACAAGCCATTTTCGACGCGGCCCTCGGCGCGGGACTGTACATGTTGTTTCGTCGGCGATGGTCGGGCGATCGAATGGTGACCGAGGGGGCACTGTAGGCGCATGTCGGGTCAAGAGCAAAGATTGACGGGGGTCTGACCGATATGGCGTCTGTACGATTCAACGATTCCGACCTCCTCGACCTCCAGAGAAGACTGGTCATTCTCCGTGTTGGCTTATTGCTGGTGGTTGGGCTGCTCGCCATCCGGCTGTGGCATTTGCAAATTCGCGAAGGACCTTACTATCGGGATCTGTCAGAAAACAACCGCACTCGATCGGTGGTGCTTGAACCGGCCCGCGGCCTCATTTTTGACCGCAATGGCGTCCTGCTGGCGAATAATGTGCCAAGTTTTACGTTGTATGTGACGCTCGAGGACGTCAAGGATCGTCAGAGGCTCGTCTCGCAATTGGCATCCCTGCTTAATCTGGATCCGGAAGTGATTCAGAAAAAAATGTCCATCGGGAAACTCAGTAAACTACAGCCGCGCAAGATCAAGGATCGGTTAACCCTGCGCGAGGCGACGCTGGTCGAGTCTCACCGGTTGGATTTACCCGGTGTGATGATTCAGGTTGAGTCGCAACGGAATTACCCGGGTGGAGTTGTGGCGGCGCATTTGTTGGGCTACGTCGGAGAGGTGTCGGCAGATCAACTCGAGAAGGCCGATTTTGCTGACCTCCATCAAGGCAGTATCATAGGCCAGTACGGGGTGGAAAAGACGTTCGACCGTCGGGTACGGGGACGCGCCGGACAGAAAAGCGTCGAGGTCGATGCGCTCGGTCATGAAAAACGTGCCGTCATGGCGGAGAAGCCGGTGGCCGGCGACGACCTCTATCTCACGATCGATGTTCGCCTGCAAAAGATCGCCGAGGATTTATTAGGAGAGGAATCGGGGGCTATTGTAGCGTTAGACCCGTCTACCGGTGATATCCTGGCGATGGCGAGTCGCCCTGGCTTCGATCCCAACATGTTGTCGAAAGAATTGACTAATAAGCAATGGGTCGAGATCGTTCAGAATGAGAGGCGTCCTTTGAACAATCGGGCGACACAAGGCCAGTATCCTCCGGGATCGACCTTCAAGGTCGTCATGGCAGCAGCCGCACTTGAATCAAACACGGTCACGCCTTCGTCGATGGTCAGGTGCAATGGCGGTTACCAGTTTGGCAATCGCTTGTTCCGTGATTGGAAGGCGGGCGGGCATGGATCCGTTGATATCAATGAGGCGTTGATCCACTCCTGCGACGTGTACTTTTATACCGTCGGTCAACGGATGGGAATCGATACCATCGCGGAGTATGCGAAGCAGTTCGGTCTCGGGCAAGAGACGGGCATCGAATTGCTGTCAGAACGTGTGGGCATTGTTCCCTCGACGGCATGGAAGCAGAAAGCGAGAAATCAGCCATGGTATCCCGGTGAAACCATTTCAGCTGCAATCGGTCAAGGCTATGTCACGGTGACGCCGTTGCAGATGGCGAGTGTGATTGGGACGGTGGCGAATGACGGCGTGTCGGTGAGACCGCGCCTTGTCCAGGCCGTGATGAGCCGAGCAACCGGAGAACGTGCAGAATTCCCATCCACCATTCGAGGCCAATTGGCTGTCAAGCCGGCGACGATCGCCTTGATCAAAGAGGCGTTGGCGAACGTGGTTACGAAAGGAACCGCGGCCCGCGCCAAGTCCTCCTTGGTTACGATCGCGGGGAAAACCGGTACCGCCCAGACCGCGGCTCTACGTACCGGTCCGGAAAAGGACATTCCCAAAAAATTACGGGACCATGCTTGGTTCATTGCCTTTGCCCCCGTTGAAGCACCCCGCATCGCGGTAGCCGTCCTAGCTGAACACATGGGCCACGGCGGGTCCGCGGCGGCGCCGCTGGCGAAGGAAGTCATTGAGGCCTACGTGAAGGCCTATCCTCAGGTTGGCGGCGGAGCGTCTGCAGGCAGGCCGAAGCCGCCAGCCGTGGCAGTAGGAACACGGCCGAAAACGTGATGATTGATCGTGTGCTCGACAGCCGAGGGCTTGATAGTTTCGATCTCCGCTTCATCGGCCTGATCGCCGTCATCCTGTCGGTCGGGGTGCTGTCGATTTACAGTGTGACACATACGCAGGACACCGCATTCCCCTTCTATCTCAAACAACTCGTCTGGATCCTCTTGGGAACCGTGGCATTCTTGGTAATGTATTTATCGGACTATCATAAAATCGCGCGCCTGGCCTACCCGACATACGTAGTTATACTTGTGTTATTGGCGGTCGTGCTGATCATGGGAAAGTCAAGTCGGGGGGCGCAGCGATGGATTCCCATCGGGCCCTTCGCGTTTCAGCCTTCCGAATTTGCAAAATTGGTATTGGTTTTGGTTCTGGCGAATTATTACTCCCGGGTGCCGCGCGTGGGGTGGTTGCAACGTGTGGTCGTGCCGGGATTGATCGTCTTGCCGGGACTGTTATTGATTCTAAAGCAACCGGATCTGGGCAGCGGGCTAAGTTTTCTGGCAGTCTACGCGGCCATGCTCCTAATGGTAGGTGTGCGGTCGAAAGCGCTCGGCATCATACTTCTGCTCTCTGTCATGCTCTTTCCCTTCGTGTGGGAGATGGTTTGGGCTTCGCTGCACGATTATCAACGTCAGCGTGTCATGGCGTTCGTGGATCCGGACTATGATCCGGGAGGAAAAGGCTATCACGCGCTGCAATCAAAGATTGCTATCGGTTCAGGAGAATTGTCTGGAAAGGGTCTCTATGGCGGCACGCAAAGCCAGCTGAAATTTCTCCCAGAAGGACACACCGACTTTGTGTTTGCCGTGTATGCCGAAGAATGGGGCTTTCTCGGGGTGCTGGCATTATTGGCTCTTTTTATCGCGCTGATATGGGTGTCACTGGAGATTGCCGCTCGCGCCAAGGATACGCTGGGTGCGTTGCTTGCGGCGGGCATCATCGCGATGTTGTGCTTTTGCGTGGTGGTCAATATCGGGATGACTGCCGGGATGTTTCCCATCGTCGGAATTCCGCTGCCGTTGGTCAGTTATGGAGGCAGCGCGACCATCATGACGATGGCCTCGTTGGGATTATTGTTGAACGTAAAGCGACGACGGTTGACCCTGTTCTATTAGACGACGCCTGGACAGGGATCGACTTGATATGAAATAACCATGTGAATCAGATTCGCGTCGGACTACCGGTAAGACGAGAAAGAACCCGGGCCATGCGCCCGCGTTCGTCTGCCTTCCGCCCGATCTGAGTATAAAGGAGTCTGTATGGGTGTCGAGATAGCGATCAGTTTAGCGCGGGAAGAAACCCGCGTCGCGGTGCTTGATAACGGGGTCGTCACGGATCTCTATGGCGATCGTGCCAAGGATCAGGATTTCGTCGGAAATATATACAAGGGGCGCGTGGCGAAGGTATTGCCGGGCATGCAGGCCGCGTTCATCGATATCGGGCTGGAAAAAGCCGCTTTTATGCACGTATCCGACCTTTCCACGGATTCAGAGACCGGTGATACGTTGGTGGAAGGAGACGACGACGACAGCAAGGATTCAGATGTCCCCAAGCCCAAACGCCAGAACTCAAAGCCTATCGAAGAGTTACTGTCTGAGGGACAGGAAGTCATGGTACAAATCTCCAAGGGCCCGATCGGCACCAAAGGATCACGGGTCACGACCTACGTATCGTTGCCTGGACGGTACTTGGTATTCATGCCGACTGTGGAGCACATCGGTGTGTCCCGTCGCATTCCGCGAGACGAGGAGCGGGCCCGGTTGAAGGAGATCATGAAACGGGCGCGTCGACCGGGGTTCGGCTACATCGTCCGAACAGTCAGCGAGGGAGTGAAGGAGGAGGAGCTGCGGTCTGATGTGGAATTTCTCCATGTCTTGTGGCAGGACGTCTTGACCAGGCGCGATCAGTTGCCGGCCCCCAGTCTGTTGCACAGCGATCTGAGTCTGAGTT
Organism: Nitrospira sp.; assembly: GCA_020697375.1. The sequence goes on from JAJFBJ010000001.1 coordinate 22,092, forward strand.
TCCGTGTGGTGCGGGATCTGTTCGGCCGGCGGGTCGATCGGCTTTTGATCGATAACCGCGAGGAGTACAGCGCGATCAAAAATTTCGTCCAACGATTTTCTCCCGAACAAACCTCTCGCATTCATTTTTACGATAAGGAAGAAAGCCTATTCGACTATCTGGGTGTCGAGCAGGAAATTGCCCGCGCTATGAGCCGGAAAGTCTGGCTCAAGTCGGGCGGATATCTGGTGATCGACCATACTGAGGCCATGACGGTGATCGATGTCAACACCGGCCGCTTCGTGGGCAAACGCGACCAGGAAGAAACGATACTTCGGAACAATTTGGAAGCGGCGCGGGAAATCGCTTATCAGGTGAAGCTCCGCGGCATCGGCGGCATCATCATCGTGGATTTCATCGACATGGAGAGGGAAAAGAATCGCGATAAGGTCTATCATGCATTGGTTGACGCCATGTCCTCTGACAAGGCGCGCACCAGGATTTCCAGAGTATCGGATCTCGGCCTGATCGAAATTTCCAGGGAACGGGTTCGAGAAGATCTCCTTCGGTCACTCTCAGAACCTTGTCATTATTGTGACGGGCGCGGATATACCAAGTCTCCAATGACAGTGGCCTATGAAATTTTCCGAGAAGTGCGGCGACTCGGCCATGAAATCGAGCAGCAGCGTGTGGTGGTGGGGGCTCATCCGACTGTAGCCCATCTTCTGCATGAGCAGGAGCAACCAGGAGTGGCAGAACTCGAGCGGCGGTATGGCGCAAAGATCCTGATCACGCCCGATGAACGCTTGCATTTAGAACAGTTCGATTTGGTGGTCATGTAGGTCGGTTGTTCGCTGCTTGGTGGTGGCGCGACTGCTCGCGGCGGAGATGAATGTGGGTTTCTAGTCGTGATGGTTCAGTCCCGCGCGGGTATTTGCCGCAAAGATCGATCCTTCCGCCAGCATAACGTTGATATCCTCGCACGATGGCTGTGGATGAGCTGAAGCGATGGTGAGCAAGCGTTCGCTCCGCCCCTGGTTTATGCTCCGCGCCGTTTCCGGCATAGGGGACGCCATTCTGCTCAAACTTGTGCAGTCTTTCGGTTCGCCCGAATCCGTACTGGCCGCAAGTCCAACCGAACTGGAAGAAGCTGGATGCCGACCGCTATTAATCGAGGCCATCCGGAAGGGTCCCAATTCGATTGCCATACGGCATCTCGATGAGGAAGTGACGCAATTGGAATGTCAGCGCGTCACGGTGCTGACTTATCATGACGAGCAGTATCCCACTCTGCTCCGAATGATTCCGGATCCTCCGCCCCTATTGTATGTCAGGGGCACGTTATTGGAGACTGATCGTCACGCTGTGGCTGTGGTTGGGACAAGGAAGGTCAGCGCAGCCGGGCGGATTTTGGCTGAGGAACTGGCCCGTGAATTGGCGCGGATGGGATTCACAATTGTCAGCGGCTTGGCTCGCGGGGTCGATGCCGCAGCGCATCGTGGTGCCCTTGCTGGACAAGGGCGGACGCTCGCGGTAATGGGATGCGGACTGGATCGCACCTATCCGGCGGACCATCGGCAGCTTCGAGAGGCTATTGAGCGGCAGGGAGCGGTGTTGTCCGAACTCTCGCTGGGCTCTGCGCCACACAGTCATCATTTTCCTCGGCGTAACCGGATCATCAGTGGCCTGGCGTTGGGAGTCGTTGTGACCGAAGCGACCATGGAGAGCGGCTCTCTGATTACTGCGCGACTGGCGGCTGAACAGGGTCGAGAGGTGTTTGCGGTACCAGGATTTGTGAATGCCGAGAATAGTCGGGGGCCGAACAGTTTGATCAAGGATGGTGCCAGATTGGTGGAATCTGCACAGGATGTGCTTGATGAATTATTGCCCCAGCTCGATGCGGCGTTCAACCGGCGCCTGGATGCAAAGTCTGTATCAGATCGACAAGCGAGCGTTCATTTGGGAAACGAAGAGGTGCTGGTGTATGATGCCCTTACTGCGGTGCCCCAGCCGGTGGATGACATCATTCGACGTAGCGGCCTAGCCGCATCTCAGGTGGCGGCTATTTTACTCGCTTTGGAATTGAAGAATTGTGTACGTCAGATGCCGGGGAATGAGTATGTGCGCCTGACGCGAGGGGCGTATTGAGATGTCGGGCCAGACCGAATTTCAATATTTGTTATAGTGAGTATGGTAGTCTTGTGGCAGACAATCATAGGTATGAAATCGCATGGCTAAATCTTTGATTATTGTCGAGTCACCGACTAAGGCGCGAACGATCACCAAGTATCTGGGCCGCGGCTATTCCGTCGTCGCATCGGTCGGTCATGTCAAAGACCTGCCTACCAGCAAGTTGGGCGTCGATCTTGACCACGACTTCGAACCACATTACGTCACGATCAAAGGGAAATCCAAAGTCCTTGCGGACATCAAAAAAAGAGCTCAGGAAGTCGATAAAATATTCTTAGCGCCGGACCCTGACCGCGAAGGCGAGGCGATCGCCTGGCATATCGCACAGGAACTGAACGGCAAGGGGAAAAAGAAAGACAGCAGGATCTTTCGCGTTCTCTTTAACGAAATCACAGAATCGGCAATCAAGCGCGCGCTACAGTCGCCGGGCGAAATCGATATGAAGCTCGTGCAAGCTCAGCAGGCTAGACGAATCCTCGATCGTATCGTGGGCTACCAGGGGAGCCAACTGTTGTGGAAAAAGGTACGGCGCGGTCTCAGCATGGGCCGCGTCCAATCCGTCGCCGTGCGGTTGATTTGCGATCGGGAAAAAGAACGGGACGTATTCCGTACGGAAGAATACTGGTCTATCGAGGCGCTACTGGCAGGAGACAACCCGCCGGCTTTTGAATCCCGATTGCATTCCATCAATGGACAGGATGCCGAGATTGGAACCGGCGAACAGGCACAGCATATTCTCAGCGCAGTTCAAGGCAAGCCTTTCATGGTTCAATCGATCGAGCGTAAGGAGAAGAAGCGGAATCCTGTCGCGCCGTTCATCACCAGCCGGCTTCAACAGGAAGCCGCCCGGAAACTGCATTTTACACCGAAGAAGACCATGACTCTCGCCCAGCAGCTATATGAAGGGATCGAAATAGGCGCGGAAGGTGCAACCGGCCTTATTACATACATGAGGACTGACTCTCCTCGCATTTCACAGGAGGCGATGGAGGAAGCCAGGAGTCTGATTCGAGAGCGGTTTGGGGATGAGTATCTGCCCTTTACGCCTAACGTGTACAAGACGCAAAAGGCCGCACAAGAAGCGCATGAAGCCATTCGTCCGACATCAGCGCGGCGGGATCCCGAATCCGTTCGGCAATATCTCGAACCGGATCAGTATCAATTGTATAAGCTGATCTGGAATCGATTCATCGCCTCGCAAATGGTACCGGCGATTCTGGATGTGACACGCGTGGATTCGACCGCAGTGGGAACGAACGATCGCTTTGTGTTTCGTGCGACCGGAACGGTGGTTAAGTTCGCTGGTCATACGGCTGTATACCTAGAAGGAACCGACAAAGAAATCGGTGCGCAGAAGTCGAGGAGTGACCAGGAGTCTGATGATGCATCGGACCGCCATCTTCCCGCGCTCAATGAAGGAGAACCCCTGCGTCTCATGCCTCAGGACGGTCAGACGATTCCGGGTTTCACATCAAAACAACATTTCACCCAGCCGCCTCCACGGTATAATGAAGCATTATTAATTCGAGAGTTGGAAGAAAAAGGCATTGGTCGTCCTTCCACTTACGCGTCGATTATTTCTACCATTCAAGACCGTAAGTACGTTGAGAAGATCGAAGGGCGATTTCTTCCGACCGAGACAGGGCGGACGGTCAATGATTTCCTGCTGAAGGGATTTCCGGATCTTCTCGATACAGAATTTACTTCCCATATGGAAGAGCAGTTGGATGAGGTGGAAGAAGGGACCAAACCCTGGGTGGCGGCGGTCCGGGAATTCTATGCGCCGTTTACGAAGGAAATGGAATTGGCTCAAAGTATTCCCGGTCCGAAGGACGTCGTCGAGCCACCCACGAACCTTCCCTGTGAAAAATGTGGTCGCATGCTGGAGATTAAATGGGGTCGCAATGGAAAGTTCCTGGCCTGTCCTGGGTATAAGGACGTTCCTCCTTGCAAGAATACGCAAAACTTCGAAAAACTGCCGGATGGAACGTTTAAGATTGTTCCGAAATTGGAAGAGACGACAGACGAAAAGTGTGAGAAATGCTCAAGCCCGATGGTGGTAAAGACCGGACGGTTCGGAAAGTTTTTGGCTTGTTCCGCTTACCCGGAGTGCAAGACCACCAAGGCAATCGCGTTGGGGGTCAAGTGTCCGCAGCCTGAGTGCGGTGGTGATCTGGTCCAGAAGCGCACTAAAAAGGGGCGCAACTTTTACTCCTGCAGTCGTTATCCTCAATGTGAATATGCTCTATGGGACCGACCGATCGACAAACCCTGCCCTACATGTCAGGCGCCTTTTTTGATTGAGAAAATCAGCAAGCAGACTGGGCGCACGGTGCAATGTCGAAACGATGAATGCGGCTATCGAGAAGCCGGCTGACACCATCCTCGCAATCGCAGATTCTTCCTCGTCGTTATACGTTCTGTCAACCATACTTCATCGCCTTCTGTCGGCCCGAGACAACGATCAGCTTCGATGTGCGCTTTCATCAGGGCGGAATTACGTTGTCATAAATGACAATGAGATCCGTTTTCAGCGAAGTTGAGAATAGTAGTCAAAAGTACGTAAAATTTTGCCTTGACAATAACCGGATATCTTCGTACACATAGATCATGCAGTGAATCGGCGTGCGTGGACCGATTAGGCCGGCAAAGCTATAGAAAAAGATGCAGAACGGGATAACTGTCCGGGCGGAAGGAGGATGCGATGAAGGCCAAGCAGGGTGTGATTGAGATTCTCAATAAGATTCTCACGGCGGATTTGACCGCCATCAATCAATATTTCGTGCATGCAAAAATGTGCTCGAATTGGGGATATGATCGATTGCATCATCATATCAGGCAACGTTCATTCGACGAGATGAAGGATGCCGAGGAATTAATCGAACATATTCTGTATTTGGAAGGCGTGCCTAATCTGCAGCGTATGAACACAGTGCATGTGGGTGAAACGGTCCCCGAACAATTGAAAGCGGACCTGAAAGCCGAGCAGGAAATGCTGAACCTGCTCAGTGAGGGCGTCGTGCACTGTACAAAAGTCGGTGACTTCACGACGCGCCATATGTTTGAAGATATGGTCAAAGACGTGGATCAACACATCGATTGGATTGAAACTCAGACAGAGACTATTAAACAAGTTGGATTGGAGAACTATTTGGCTGAGCAAATCAAAAAAGACAGTTAGTCCGATTCTGTTCCATTTCAGGGAACGATTGACCACGGAGATGCGATGAAAGCCAAAGAAGGGGTACTCGACTACCTTGAGAAAGTCCTCACCGCTGAATTGACGGCGGTTCACCAGTATTTGTTGCATGCGGCGATGTGTAAGAGCTGGGGATATCAGCGTCTGCACGAACATTTCCGCCATTTGGCTGACGAAGAGGTGCGACATTCCTCCGACTTGATCGATCATGTACTCTATTTAGATGGCGCGCCTCATGTTGAGCGCGTGGACACGATTGCCGGAGGCCAGTCGGTAGCGGAGTTATTGGAGGCGGATCTTCGTTTTGAACTGGAGGATGCGGAGTTGTTGCGCGAAGCAATAGCCCATTGTTCAAAGGCGAGTGATTTTACCACACGGCATCTGCTGGAACACATGATCATTGATACCGAGGAACATATCGACTGGTTCGAGACGCAGTTACGTGTCATCAAGCAAGTCGGTTTGGCACTGTACCTGGCGGAACACATTCAAAATTGAAAAAGTGTAACCGGCTCTCCACCAGCAGTAACGCGCGCTTGATGCCAGCGCTCATTGAGCGCAACGACATGGTGCCGTCGCTGATATTGATAATGTCCTTGTTGATCCGAATAGGATTGGAAACGGTCTTGCCGCCGTATTGAAAGTTGAATCGATTTTCCCCCTGCCTCGCTCCCCCTTGGCGTCACGGAAGGCCAGCAACTCGGCATCAGCGCAGAACGCCGATCATATATAGGTCATAGGCTTATATCTTCCGATCGTGTGGTGCAGCATGGCATAGACGTTCACTTTATCGCCTGTTTGCCGATATACAGTTCAAACGTCTCTTTGGGGAATTTCCAGCCGATGCGTTGTTTCGACGAGGCTTTCGTGTCCTGCGTCAAACTGGATCATCTCTTTTGCGAATCTTGGGATTTCGGGAGGGCATCTTGATGGCCTCGTCTTCCGCCATGAATTCCTCATACTTGAAGTCGTGAAAGCGAGATCGGCGAGGCCTGCCGAAGCGTTTTCAGGGCCTGACCGAGGTCGTGTGGCCGGGACGGTTTGCGATAACGACTGACGACATCTGACCGCCTTCCTCGATTACAATCGTACTACCACTCTTCCCTCCACATGGTTCAACCGTGCCACTTGGGACAGGAATCAGAGCAATCTTTTCAAGAGCCTCCTGGGCTCCTGCCTGTGGGTCGCAGAAGGTGGTTCAACAGGACGATGGCAGGTCGTTACCATTGTCGGAGCCGATACTGAAGCGATCTGAGGTGCCGCGAGGGATTGCGCATGGACTGTTGCCCTCAAGGGAGTGCTGTGGCTCAACAGATCGTGAGACCTTCGGTGAAGCGAGCGGCGTATTGGAAAGCCCTGACGGCGCCGGTACAGGATCGTGAGAGGCATGACTGTCACATCCCAATGAAATAAATCTGACGGGGACGCCATTCCGATGTTGGTGATGAATAATTCCGCGGCGCATAGAGCGCTTCCGTGCAGGCGTTAACGAAGATGATCATGCGCTCGAATGCTGGCGGACAGATTCACCGTGCATGCCGGTATGAGTGACCGTCACAGTCGTACGACCTCCAAACTGACAGATTCGAATCCCAATCCTCGTATCTCATCGACGACCGAAACGAAGCGCTCCAATAGAGTAACTTTATCGGCACGGACGACCACCAGCGATTCGCGCGGATGCGCCGCAAGCACGTTTGTAAGCCCGTCGGCTGGAACGGGTCGGTCGTTCAAAAAGAGGTCACCATTCGCCGTCAGCGTGACCACTATCGGCACGTCTTTGTGATCCCCGGCTTCCTTGGCTTTTGCCAGATTTACAGGAATTTGACCGGTACTAATGAAGGTCGCGGTGGTCAGGACGATGACGAGCAACACCAACATCACATCCACCAGAGGAATGACATTGATCTGATTGACTTCACGTTCCATGTTGGGTCCTGTACGTGGTCAGGAGTTCCACGACGCGACGGCGTAAGATATTGTTCATGACGACACAAGGAATGGCGACAAGCAGACCCACGGCGGTCGCCTTCAGCGCCAGACTCAGGCCGATCATAATGGTATTGACGGCCATCGTGCCGGACGTTCCCATTGTGTGAAAGGTCATCATGATCCCGAGGACGGTGCCCAGCAATCCGATATAGGGCGCATTGGCTGCGACCGTACCAATGATGACCAGTCGTTTAGTCAATGCTATTTCAAATGCTTGAATGTTGGTAAATTGGGACAGGTCTACGCGCCGGTAGTACAGCCACCGCTCGACTGCGACCGCCACCGACCAAATACTCAAGGCAATCAATAGGCCGATGATTCCATATTCAACCGCATTTTTCAGCACGTCCATCGTCGATCCTCCACCTCTCAATGTTAATGTGTGTCAGGGGGCATGGAAAATCTCCGGTCTGCCCTCTCTTCGGCGAGCGTTACGGATTGTCGAGGGAACAAGACCGCATGCGTCGCCACGGCATGCAAGGCGATAGCTGTTCCGACATGATAAATGCTTGAGGACGGTTCGCTGCTGTGCAGGATTTGTCCTGATGGGAGTTGAATGGTATGGACATTTTCCGTCTCCTTGAATGCCTTCTCAGAATCCGGGCATTCGCTCCCTTGGCGGAAATGATACCAATGACGTCCGGGCGAATCATCACCACCACCATGGTGCCCGCGGGAAAATCCTGAATATTGGGAAAGTCGCTGATTTCAGTGGTGACCAGGACGCGGGCGAGGACCACGCGTTGCTGTTGGCCGCCGGATAGCTCATGGGAATAACGCTGTTCGAGGCCAAGTAGTTCGATGAGCGTTAGGAGGTCATCGATTACGGCTTGCTGCTGGGCACGTGACAGATGATTGATGCCGAAGGCGATATTGTCATTCACACGCAAATGCGGAAGCAAGGCGTACTCTTGAAAGACCATGCCGATGTAGCGTTGTTCCGGGGAAACCATGCTGCCCTTCGAAGAAACGAGTTGACCCGAGATCACAATGCTACCGGCTATCACACGTTCGAAACCGGCGGTGGCGCGAAGGATGGTCGTCTTGCCGCATCCGGATGGTCCCAGCAGGCAGAGGAGTTCTCCCTCTTGTGCAGAAAATGTAAGATGTTCAATGGCTGGCCTGTTGGACTCGTAGACGCAGGAGGCTGAATGCAGCGCCAGTACAGGAGGCAGCACGGCCAAGGCGCTTGCGCCATCGCGGGCTGCGGATGGAACCGGGTCTACTCGCCCGTTATCTTGCGGTTCGTTCGTGACATTCATCAGATAGTCTCTTGATGACGTCCACTCCAATCCTTGGACACGAGCAGCATCAAAGCCGGCAGGCTCAGTAGAACGATCAGTAAGGCGGATGGTGCTGCGAGTTGGTAATATTCCTCGCCGGCTTCGAGCCAGACCCAAATCGCCAGTGTATCAAATCCGATAGGCCGCAATAACAGGGTGGTGGGAAGTTCTTTCATCGGCTGCAGAAATACCAGGGCCCAAATCCGACATGACATACAGAATCACGAGAGCCACACCTGCGGCTATTGCGGGGCGAATGAACGGCAGAATCACTCGACGGAGAGTGACCCAGGGGAGGCGCCGCCCTACGCGCCACTTCTTCTAAAGGAAACATTGAGATTCAGGAGCGCGCCTCGAGTCAGCAAATAGACAAAGGGAAAGGTCCTGTCTCCACAGCTCGGAGCAGCCAAGGCGCCCTGTCTTAAATTGATAACCTGTATCAACAGAGTACCGGAGCCAAAAGCGGTCCGTCAATGGCGGCAACGAGAGCAGAGCCCGTACAGTTCAAGCCGGTGGGTTTGGATCACGAAGCCATTTTTAGTCGCTACCTCTTCCTGCAACCGTTCGATCTCGCAATTCTCGAATTCCACAATGGTGCCGCACCCGGTGCAGATCAGGTGGTCGTGGTGGCCTTTGTGAGAAATGTTGTCGTACTGCGTCTGCGAGCCGAAATGCCTTGCCTGGGCGATACCGGCTTCGCAGAATAGGTTCAATGTGCGGTAAATCGTGGCCAAACCAAGATGCGGATCCTTCTTGGCAAGTTGATGATACATGGCCTCAGCCGTGATGTGTTCCTGTCGGAGAAAGGCTGTCAGGATCAGCTCCCGTTGACGGGTCAGCTTGAGCTGATGCGTCGCCAGGTGCTGGCGAAGTACTTCCATTTCCTTGATGCCTTTATTCATGGCGCATGGATCGGTTTGAAAGAGGCTCATTAAAGACGAAAGTGCCTCAATGGGTCAAGAGGGTGTGCAGAGTGACGGACGGTCGTCGATTGACGAATAGAACGGCGCTGTCTATATTCCTATCGGATTGCAGCCTATACAAGGAGATGGAGGACGTGCGGAAGCCTCAAGAAATGACGGTTGATCGTGCCTTGCTGCTCTATGTGCTGGCACTCGCCGAGCCATATGGACTGTTGAGCGATGTCAAGCTTCAACAGCTGTGCTTTTTGTGCGAGCTTCAGATGTTCGGGAAGGGCCTCAAGGGGTTTCACTTCGAATTTTTTCGCTTTGCCTATGGAGCCTTCAGCAAAGACCTCGACAATGATTTGACCTCCCTTCGGCGGAAGGACCGGATTGAGAATTTTAGTCTTTCCGATCAGGCGCGGGACGATGTCGTTCCTCTGTTGATGAAAGGAATAGAAGGGAACGACACCAATGAGAAGGTGCGGGATATCATGCAGGCGGTCATTGCCGCGTACGGCCCTCAGGACGTGACAGCTATCACGCATTCCGTCGAATCGGTCGAACTTAGCACACCGCAACAGCCGGAATTCAAAATTCCGATCCGTGACATCGTGTTTCATACGACGCTATTAGTTCCGGCCAGGATTGAAGTCACGGATGAATTTACCTTGCCGGCCAGCCAGTCAGGCAAGTTGAATATTGCCATGGGATATTAATTGGAAGGGGCTGTCGCCGGATCCGCCGCCGGAATCTATCGCAGTTCAAGAAATCCTTCCAGTAAGGCGCTTCGAAGAAGTTGCGCCACATTCGTCACGCCGAACTTTCGCATGATCATGGCCCGGTGCGCTTCGACTGTGCGGACACTGATCGTCAATTCGTCGGCAATGTCCTGATTTTGGGCACCCATCCATACGCGATTGAGAACCATTTGCTCCCGCTTGGTCAATTCGACCGGCCGCTCATTGTGCGAAAGGGCGGATCTCTGCACCTTGTGCACGTGTTTAGTGGAACGGTAGGATTTCGGCATGTGTTTGGAATCCGGGAGCTAACGAACCGAGGCTTGCTGAACCTTCGGACGCGAGCCATGTTATCAAACAGTGCAATCTTCTCGTATCAGATGAAGGCTCGTTCTTGTGTAAGGTCTTCACTTACAGTGTTCTACCCGGGGGAATGTGGCCTATTCCGGTGGAGAGGAAGGCATGCTTTCCTCTCACGGCCCGGATTAGTCCGTGAGCCGGGCATCGATGGCATGGCGGATGAGATCGGCTGTCGTGCGCAACCGCAACTTGTCGAGAAGGCGGCTGCGATAGGTACTGACGGTTTTAGCGCTGAGACCCAGTCGATCCGCGATATCTACCAGGGTATGGCCGGCGGCGATCAGACGAATGATCTGTAATTCGCGGTCCGAAAGCATGCCGGGGGAATTCACACCTGGTTTGGCGAGTTCTTGCGCAAGTTGTTCGCCGAGCGCCAAGCTGACGAATGTGCCGCCGGACAACACCTTCTCCACGGCGGTAGTCAGCTCCTCCGGAGCACTCGCTTTAGCGACGTAGCCCGCTGCTCCCGCTTTGATCGCTCGTGTGGCATATTGCGTTTCAGGATAAAAGCTCAATACAAGAACCGGAAGCTTCGGGCGAATGACTTTCAACTCTTTGAGGACATCAAGTCCGTGCCGGTCGGGAAGGTTCAGGTCGAGAATCACCAGATCCCAGTGCCTGGTATGGAGGGCCTGATGGAGACCGGCGGCCGAGCCGGCTTCCCCGAACAGCGGAGCTGGAAGGCCTTCAGCCAACACTTGGCGGAGTCCGCGGCGGACAATCGCATGGTCGTCGACGATGAGGATGTTCATGCCCGCACCTTTGCTTCGGGGACAGCGGGCATTGTCTGTGAAATGGTCTTGACAGCGGTCGCCGCGCCTATGCATCCGGTCAGGAGCGTAAATAGTCCTTTCAATAGTGTCACCTGGAGTTCAATTCTAGAACCGATTCTGTGGCGCATTTCGTACGCGATGTTCATGGCCGTTGGGAGCGAGAGGCTATGCAGGTTTCGGGAGAACGAACGCCGCCTGAATGACCTGTAAGAAAGAGCCGGTTTCAAACGGCTCGATCAGACAATGCTCAATCTGAAGCTCGTGCACGACGCGTTGGAATTTATTCCCTTCCAGAGGTGGATTGTGGAGCGCGACGGTAACGATGAGGCGAACAGCGGGAAAGGCCTGCCTGAGCTCCAACAGACCTTCCGGTCCTTGATCGTCGTCAGCCGCCAAACGTGCAATAACCAGATCGATCGGGAATGAAGGGGATTGATCGAGGGCTGCTCTTCGGTCGGCACTGTGCCGGATCACGTGTTCCATGCCAGGCAGGGCAAGCTTGATGAGCCGCTTCAGGTTCTGGTCGGCATTGATGACGAGTATGTTCGCCATGATCCTCGGAATCGCGGCCTCAGTCCATCATCAGGAAAACATGCGTGCTATCGACGTGATCCGATAGAGTCCTGTCGGATACGGTTGCCGATCTTCTGTTAATCACACCATTCGGTTGCGGCTCGATCGGTTGATGGTGATTGGTCGGCTGGTGTTGAACGCGACCGGGTGAGACCTTCAGACAACCTTCGTGCCTTATAACAGATGTGTCGATGAGGTAAGTAGAGCTGATCAGCTCTAGTGAAGCCAGGTCGTTTTCCTAGAGATGACAGGAGGGAACCAGGCAGTGGCGCTGTGCGCCGCATGACAACCGCACGGACTGTTCGCAGGGTTTATGAGAGAGAGGAGCCAGACTTGTCAGAGCCGGTATAGCTCTACATATTTTTGTTCAAGATAGCGAAGAAATGGTTCGGGAGTGACTCCAGTGCCGGTTACCCGCCTGGCCAGGTGGTCGGGAGTAAACATGCGCCCCCACCGATGGATTTTCTGTTCGAGCCATCGCCGAAGCGGCAGCAATTGGCCGGCCGCCATGTCGTCATCCAATTGCGGCAGTTCCCGTTTCGCCTGCTCGAAGAATTGCACGGAGTACAGATTGCCCAAGGTATAGGTTGGAAAATATCCGAAGGCCCCCATCGACCAATGCACGTCTTGGAGGACGCCCTCGGCATCGCGCTTCGGCGCAATACCCAGGTAGGCCTGCATCTTCTCATTCCATAAGCCGGGCAGATCGTCCGGCTTCGCCCGCCCCTCCACCAGAGCCTGTTCGATTTCGACGCGCAGCATGATGTGGAGATTGTAAGTCAATTCATCTGCTTCGACCCGGATCAGAGACGGCGTGGCCTTGTTGACGGCGGCGTAGAACTGTTCAAGGGATACGAGGCCCAATTGGTCTGGGAACGTGTGCTGCAACATTGGATAAAAACAACGCCAGAATGCCCGAGACCGGCCCACGCAGTTTTCCCATAGCCGGGACTGGCTCTCATGAAAGCCCAGCGACAGAGACTCGCCGAGGGGTGAACCGTAATAACGAGGGTCCAGCCCCTGATCGTAGAGACCATGTCCCCCTTCATGAATGCAACTGAAGAGACAGGAGGGCAGATCCTTCTCGAAGACCCTGGTCGTTACCCGGACATCGGAAGGGTGAAATGATGTCGTAAACGGATGGGCCGAAAGGTCGAGTCGGCCGCGCTCGAAATCGTAGCCCATGGCCGTGAGAACGAGTCTTCCGAACTCGAGCTGCCTGTTGTGGTCGAAGCTCTGATGGAGGCAACTGTCATCGATGGTTACCGTACTGCCCTGGACTCGTTCCAACAGCGGGATGAGACGGGCCCGTATCCGAGCGAACAACGGGGTGAGTTCCGCAACAGTGGCCCCCGGCTCGTAGGTATCCAACAGCGCGTCGTAGGGTGAATCCCGAAACCCTAAATATTGCGCTTCCTCACGTTTGAGGCCGAGCACTGTCTTAAGTGAAGGCAGAAATCGGACGAAGCGGTTATCCTCCCGTGCCATGACCCAAGCCTGTTGGGCGAGCGAGCATTCGCGGCTGAGACGAATGACGAATTCCGATGGAAGTTTCTTGGCGCGGCTGAAGTCCCGCCAAACTTCCCTCAAAAGTGCCCGAGACGGTTCATCCCAACAGTCACCGGAGGTCTCGGCGGCCTGTCCGGTGGAAGGATCAATCCAGCCGGCGAGCAGGGTTTCCACCTCAACGGATACGAGTCTCTCATGTGCAATGCCTTCCAGGGTGGCGATTTGTTCGGCTCGGGCCGCGCCTCCACCGGCGGGCATGTAGGTTTCTTGATCCCAGGACAGTACCGATGCGGCGCTGTGGACGCGCTGGATCTCCAGCAGCCTTGTAGTCAGCGGTTCCAACGTGGCCAATGTCTTCACGTTCGCGCTCCTTCTCCGAGTAAGTCCGTGTTATGATCCGCGGCCAATGGGATTGTCGCATATCGCTTGCAGGGAGTGAAACCGATGGCCGACCTGGTCTTGCCGAAAATCGACGCCTACGCCGCCGCCCATTCTTTGCCGGAATCCCGGGTTCGCCGCGCATTGCGCGAGGAAACGGAACGCACGATGGAATATGCCCGCATGCTCGTCGGTCCGCTCGAGGGAGCCTTCTTGCACATGATGACTCGTGTGGTCCAAGCCGAGCGAGTATTGGAAGTCGGCATGTTCACGGGATACAGCGCGCTTTGTTTTGCCGAGGCGCTGCCCGTGCAGGGGCGCGTGGTCACCTGCGAAGTGGATGAAGCATCTGCCGCCCTTGCCCGGCGGTTCTTTGCTCAATCGTCGCATGGTTCCAAAATTGAGGTTCGTATGGGCCCCGCCTTGGAGACGATGGCCCGGTTGGCAGGGCCGTTCGATCTGATTTTTATCGACGCAGACAAACAAAACTATGTCAATTATTACCGTCGGGCGATGGAGCTGGTTTCTCCTCGTGGAGTCATCCTCATCGACAATGTCTTGTGGAACGGAGAGGTGCTGATCGACCCCGCGCCGGATGAACGAACCGCGGTGATACAGGAACTGAATCGAATGGTCTCGTCCGACCCTCGCGTGACGGCGGTGCTGGCGACGATTCGAGACGGCCTTTGGGTGATCACGCCCATGTCGTTGTCGCAGGGGACGGCGTGAACGATCTGCCGACAGAACCATCCTACGTCTCAATCGAGGCCGCTCGCGAATGAAAAAGCCGACGACGTTCGCTGCCTATGCCGCTTTGACTACCTCGGCGCTGGTATGGGGCGGCTCCATTGTCGGGCAGAAACTGGCGTTGGGAACGTTTTCGGCTGTTGAAACCTCCGTTCTGCGCGCGGTCGGCGCACTGGCGATTTTGTTACCTCTCTGGTGGTGGACCGAAGGCGGCCGCACGGCCCTGACGTCGCGCGACCTCAAGCTCCTGTCGTTTTTGGGTCTTGGCGTGCTGGGAAACCATCTACTGACCCTGTTCGGACTTCGCTACATCGGCGCGTCGACCGCCGGAGTGATCATCGGCGCCGGTCCGGCTATTACGGCATTGCTCTCTTCTCTGCTCGTGCGCGACATTCCTTTTAAGGCGGTGGCCGCCGGCTGCGCGGTGTCCTTTGCGGGAGTGGTGCTTGTCTCCGGTGTGGGGGGGCAGGTTGTCGGTGGGTCCAACCCATGGTTTGGGGGCCTGCTCGTTCTGTTGGGGCTGGTGAGTTGGGCGCTATATTCAATCGGTGGCCGGGAAGTCATGAAGCGGCTTTCTCCGCTGACCGTCAATTGGACGACGTTGCTGGTTTCTCTGCTATTGCAAATCCCGCTGCTCTGGACCGACGAAAAATTCCTGGTCACCGGGGCCGGTGCAGTGCCGATCTCGGGATGGCTGGCGTTGCTATATCTCATTGTGTTCGCCACGGCGCTGGGGCAGCAGGCGTGGTTGTTTGGTGTAAAAGGAGTCGGTCCGGCCCGAGCCGGTATTTTCATCAATCTTATTCCGGTATCGGCACTACTGCTGTCCGCTGTGGTATTGGGTGAGACGATCGGTGCGCGGGAAGTGGCGGGGATTTTTCTGATCCTTACCGGTGTCTGGCTGGTCGGATGGCAATCGGCGCGCTTCAGGCAGGTCGTCTAGTAGAGCTGTCGCTCAACGCTTTTGGCACCACCATAACAGCCTGTGACAGACTGAGACTCGAAACGGCGAGAGCGTGAGGCTTTGCCTCGTTGGTCTTGTGTCCTCTCATCAATTCATCAAAGGGCGAAGTGAAGAGAATCGGTTGCTGTCTCATGGCAGGCAGATCGTCATTCAATTGGGGACTGTATAGGCATTGCGTTTTGACCGCGGCGAGGTACAGGGCGACATACTGGGCACAACAGTCATTGCCATTATTTTGACGCTTGCTTGCAAATGTCTAAGGCTATATCGCGCAAGTTCCCTATTTTCCAAGAAGCGTGGCGTCGCGACTGTGGCACGATACTTGATGTCATGCATTCTATGAAGAAACTGCCTCTGTTTTAATATGTCGATTTTGACGGGCATCGAGGGATAGAGATAGGGTGCTGGTATTGAGTGAACATTGAACAGCAAATGTGCATGACCACGAATCAAGGGGAGATAATCATGTGGAATCAGAATCAGGACCTACTCCAAGTCGATCGTGAAACCAGTTTGCAGCGACTCGCTTCGGGAAGCGGGCAGATGTCCACGGTCACGAATATGCCCAAACGTCGCCCCGAGGATTTGACTAGGCGCGAGCAGGAGATCTTGCAATTGGTGTGGGCAGGCCTCACGAATCGCACGATCGCGGAGCGGCTGCAGATCAGCATTAAGACGGCTGAGGCGCACCGTGCCAACATGATGAAAAAACTTCGTGTCTCCAACATTGCACAACTGTTGAAGACGGCTCTGGAAGAGGGACTCCTCGTTTCTCATGCGGGTTGATGGATGAGTGCCGCATCGCAGCGTAGAAGCGTAAATGAGGCTCGCGCCGGCAAGGGTATTTGCAGTAAGATGCCGCACCGACGCAGGAACGAGCCATGGTCGAACAACGCATCGAAGAAATTACGCGCGCCAATCTTGCCTTCTATGCCGCCTTCGAAAGTCTGGACATGCTCCGGATGGACAAGGTATGGGCTCACCTCGAGTACGTGACCTGCATCCACCCCGGCTGGACCCTCCGGAGCGACTGGCCGGCGGTTCGCGATTCCTGGGTCTTGATCTTCAACAACACCTTCTCCATGAAATTTGAACTGACGGATGTTCAGATTCAGGTCGCGGGCGATCTGGGGTGGGTCATTTGCACCGAAAATCTGACCAGCCGGCAGGACGACCAACCGGTTGAAACCCGTGTCCTTGCAACCAATCTCTTTGAGCGCATCGGCGACGAATGGTTGATGATCCATCACCATGGAAGCCCGGTGATGGGATAGGGGAGATTCACGTCCCTTGCCTCGCCGCGCATACGAATCGCTCATAGAATTGAGCATGACGATTCTGTCGTGAGCAGCGTGAAAGGGCTGCATCCAACGGGAGGGCGACTATGAATCGCCTGGTAGATGACGGTATGGTTTGCGGGAAATAATTCTCGCCTTTTAAGCGAGGAGTGTGAGGTGAAGAAGGTTTTATAGACCTGGAATCGGGTGTGATAGATCCTTGGTGCCCAGAGTCTGTCGCCACTCCGCCGTGATCTGATCCCGTTCTTCCATGGTCATGCCCGCGTACTTGCGGAACATCTGCGGTCCTCTCCGCCGTCGCCAGGTGAGGAAGTTGAGGAAGTGATCTTTGCAGATAGAATGAGTTCCCGCCGGCGCATACACACTCGCCTGACATCCATCGATTAAACAGGTCTGTCCGCTCATCAGTGCCTCCCGTTTGCTTGTATGAAGTATGCCGGAGATAGCCGAGCAAATGCAATGTGGCGCTTCGGTGAAACCTCGACGACGGATGGCGAGAGCGCAGGCGTTGGATAGCCCATCGTCACGATCCCATTACCTGTCTCGCCGCTCATTGGGCCAGAGATACGAGGGAAATTCCGCTTGCAATCGCGAGGAAGGCCCAGTTACGGTACGCTTCTTTGGATAAGTGCGGGAGCGAACCACAAGGCCCTGCCCATGCAGATCGGTCGGCGGTCGAAACCTCTGCCTTGCTCATGACCTAAAGAATCATTCAAGCCGATGCCAGGCGCGAATGAGAGGGGCTGCGGGTGAGCCACCGACCGTTTCCCCGGATCACCATAGACATAAGAGAAACCTTGGATAGTCTTGTAACGAAGGAGAAGAACCATGGCAGGTTTGTTATCAGCCGATGACATATTCGAACAAGTGAAGGATGCGGCGGCTGCGGCCACCAATCCGGATGAGAAAGCGCTCCAGATCGACTACAGCGCATTACAGCTCAAGATTCAGGCTGCTCTCGGCGATCGCAAGGTTGCGCGCTGCCATATCAACAAGTTTCTGCCTGAAGGATATGAAGATCAGGGGAGGTTCAATCTGGTTCTCCTGACGCCCGGCAATGTAATCTTCGACATGGTCATCGGAGATTCCTATTTTCGGTACGACGTGTTGTCCGTGGGGCAGTTGGACAAGGTGCAAATCATCGATGCGATGTGGGACAACCGTGAAAAGCGCCGTGAAGAGCCGTTCTTGAGCCTCAGGCTCATGCACGCGGAAGAAACGCATCTCTTGCTGGCGTTGGAGGATGAAGAGCGGACAAGCCTGCTGGGATTCGCGGCAGCCGTGACGGCCGTGCGGAATCCCGAGCGGTAATCCGGTTTAAGGGCGCACGTAGAACGGGAGGGCATGGACCGTGGCCGCATGGCGTGTCCCTGCCACTTCCACGGCCAAAGCCGTGTCGGGGGTTGAAAAATCCCGTAGCGGAAAGCCGAACGCAAGGACGGCGTTCCGTTGTGGCGAAAAGGCGGCGCTGCTGATCCATCCCACCTCACGATCCCCGCTGAACAGCTTCGACCCGTGAGGTGGAATCGCCTGGTCCTGGATGATCAACCCGACCAGGTGACGGCGGACGTTGCCATACGTATCCATCCTTGCCACCACTTCCTGTCCAGGGTAACAGCCCTTTGAGAGGCTGAAGGCCTTCCCTTCCAAATTGGCTTCCGGCGGAACGATATCTTCATTGAGGTCTGGACCTGCTTTGGGTAGACCTGCCTCGATCCGCAAGAGGTCTCGCGCCTGTGCACCGACCGGCTTAATGCCGAATGGCGCGCCGGCGGTCATCAGCCGGCTCCATGCGGCAGCCACGCCCTCGGCAGGCAGCAAAACTTCCATATCCTGTTCGCCGGTTTCTTCCGTGCGCATGATGAGAGCCGGATGCCCGTCGATCGTGGTGGTGTCGGTATGCAAAAGGTCAAGGCTACGAACATCGATGCCGAAGGCCCCGGAAACCACCTCTGCCGATTTAGGCCCGCTCACCAACAACAGTCCCCAGCTCTCCGCGCCATTTTCCATTTTGGCCTTGGTGCCGTAGAGCAGAAATTTTCTCAACGCTTGAAATGTGGTTTCGCCCACCTCGCCGACATCTTCGATCCATACGGCATCGGGCTGAACATACAGCCGGAAATAGCCCAGCATTTTCCCCTTGTGGGTGAGGAAGCTCGAATAGCAGCCCTGTCCTGACCGAAGCGCAAGAATGTCGTTGCTGATGAGGCTTTGAAGCCACTTGATGCGATCGTCGCCGCTTACCCGGATCTTCCCGCGCTGTGAAAGGTCCGAAAGCCCGACAGCCCCACGGACGGCGGCATGTTCCGCCGGAACGTCACCATAGTGAGCCGGGATCGACCATCCCGAAACCTCTTCGAACGTCGCGCCGAGCTGCTGGTGTTGGCTGTAAAGTGGAGATTGTTTCATGTTGTGATCGTGCCTTGTGTGCTGCTGGGTCTTACGGTTGCGCCGAGGGCTGAGGATGAATGAGTTCCTCGACGAGGTCCCTGGTGCGGGATGAAAACTCGTTCCTGGAGACTACCTTGGAGACGCCGAGTTCCTTCGCGCGTTTCCATGTCGTCACTTCTTCGTGGTTGGCAAAGGCCAGGATGGGAATGCTGCGCAAAGCTGGATTAGCCCGGATGGCCTCCAATGCTTCGAAGGCATCGATGCCCAGGTCATTCATATTGATGATCATGGCGGCCGGAGTGAGCGATAGGGCCTTCTCCGGTAACTCGTCCTGGCTGCGTATCCGTTCCAGGGTATACCCCTGTGGGCGTAGCGCGTCGCGAACCTTGGTATAAAAGAAAATGTCGGTCACGGCCACTAGGATGGTACTGTTCATCATGGTCGGTCGATCTAATTCAGCGAGCTGATGAGACGGCTCAAGGCCTTCTTCGCCAGGCTGTAATCGGGGTTGAGCACAAGGGCTTGCTTGTAACATTCAATGGCATCGGTCCACTTGCCCTGACGCTCATAGACCCTGCCCAGATTCAAGTGCGGAAAGGCGGGACTCTCATACCGCCTGGCTTGCATGGCCCGTTGAAACCAGGGAATCGCCTCATCCAAATCGCCTTTCTCGATCAGGTACGCGCCGATATCGTTATAGGGGTTCCCGAAGTCAGGATCGCAGGCGATGGCTTTGTGGCATTCGTCGATCGCCTCATCCAGTTTTCCCATGAAGCTGTAGGTCCAGCCGAGAAATGTAAAGGCTTCGGCGGTCTGGTGGGTCGCCAGGGATTGCTTATACAGGCTGACGGCTTCTTCCAGCTGCCCCTTCATTTGCTGTTCATAGGCTTGCTGAAACAGTTGCCAGGCTTCGCGCTTGTCTTCTTCGCTGCCTTCGCCTTGTATGAAGAAATCCTGTACGTCCATGATCGGTCTCTTTTCTACTCCTGCTTCAATTTCTTCCGAATCAATTCCGCGCCGTAGCGACCCGAGAGGAGCATCGAGCCGAAGGCCGGCCCCATCCGCGGCGTGCCGAACACCGACGCGACGGCAAGGCCGATCACGAAGCAATTCGCGTAGACTTCCCCGGTCCGGTCCATGACTTCCTCTTCCGATCTTGCCACCCACATGGCGCCGTTCCCTGGGACCCGCTCATAGAGACCGCGCTTGTTTAGAAGATTGACGACGACGGCGTCATGTCCGGTCGCATCGACCACGATTGTACTCTCCAGGGCGATGGGATCCACGTGAATGATATCGTGGCCGGCCATTTCAGCGGTCGTACTGTTCACGACCACCCCCTCCAGCGCGCCGTCCCGGCGCAAAATCAGATCGACCACACGCGTCAGGTTCATGATCTTCGCGCCCGCCCGGTAGGCGGCGGCAATCAGCGCGCCGGTGGCATGCGGAGGATCGACCATATACATTCCATCGCATTCTTTGATCTGCTTGCAAGGGACACCCACTTCTTCGAGAATGTCCTGCGCCGGCGCGCAGATGGTGGCCTTGTTCATCAGATAGCCGCCGGACCAAAAGCCTCCGCCCAGCGCGAGACTCTGCTCCACGATGAGCGTCTTGATCCCCATCCTCGCCAGGTCGTGGGCGCAGATCAAGCCGGAGGGACCGGCGCCGACGATAATGACGTCGCTCTCGATGAGTTGATCGAACTCTTTATAATATTCCCGCGCGATGTGGCGAGTAATGTCGCGCTCACGTAACGGCGCGGGTTGTGGCTTAGACATGCTCTATTCCCTCTCGTCCCTCTCGACGGCAGCTGAAAATGGCTTCCTGCCTCGTTCTCGACTCCACCAAATCCTCACCGTACCCCTGAGGGTACGCCTCCGGTTTGGGATGGCCTGCGGCCTTTCCGGACAGCCATGTTGATCGCCTTATAGATAAATCTCAGAGCCGGCCTTTTTGAACTCTTCAGACTTTTCCTTCATACCGATCTGGATGGCCTGTTGTTCCTCCAGCTGTTTCTGCGCCGCGTAATCACGGACATCCTGCGTGATCTTCATCGAGCAGAAATGCGGCCCACACATGCTGCAAAAATGAGCAACCTTCGCCGCATTGTCGGGCAACGTAGCGTCGTGGAAGGAACGAGCGGTGTCCGGATCCAGGGACAGGTTGAACTGGTCTTCCCAACGGAACTCAAACCGTGCCTTGGAGAGGGCATTATCGCGCGCCTGCGCGCCAGGATGCCCTTTGGCCAGGTCGGCTGCATGTGCGGCGATTTTGTAGGTCACCACGCCGACCTTTACATCTTCCTTGGTCGGTAGTCCCAGATGTTCTTTGGGGGTGACGTAACAGAGCATCGCGCAGCCGTACCAGCCGATCATCGCGGCGCCGATGCCGGAGGTGATGTGGTCGTAACCGGGGGCTATATCCGTGGTCAGCGGTCCCAACGTATAGAACGGCGCCTCCTGGCATTCTTCCAGTTGTTTCTCCATGTTCACCTGAATGAGATGCATCGGAACATGGCCGGGCCCTTCGATCATCACCTGCACATCGTGCCGCCAGGCGATCTTGGTCAGTTCGCCCAGCGTCTCCAACTCGGCGAATTGCGCCTCGTCGTTGGCATCCGCAATCGAACCAGGCCGTAAGCCGTCGCCCAGACTGAACGACACGTCGTAGGCCTTCATAATCTCGCAAATTTCTTCGAAGTGCGTATAGGCGAAGTTCTCTTGGTGGTGAGACAGACACCATTTCGCATGGATCGAGCCGCCGCGCGAGACAATGCCGGTCATGCGCTTTGCCGTCATGGGCACGTAGCGCAACAAGACGCCGGCGTGGATAGTGAAGTAGTCGACACCCTGCTCGGCCTGCTCGATCAGCGTATCCCGGAAAATTTCCCACGTTAGCTCTTCCGCCTTGCCGTTCACCTTTTCGAGCGCCTGGTAAATGGGCACCGTGCCGATCGGTACAGGAGAATTGCGGATGATCCACTCGCGCGTCTCGTGAATGTTCTTGCCGGTGGACAGATCCATCACGGTATCGGCGCCCCAGCGGATTGACCAGATCATCTTTTCGACTTCCTCTTCGATCGAGGAGGCGACCGCGGAATTGCCGATATTGCTATTGATCTTCACGAGGAAATTCCGGCCGATGATCATGGGCTCGGTTTCCGGATGGTTGATGTTGGCCGGGATGATGGCGCGGCCACGCGCCACTTCGTCCCTCACGAATTCAGGGGTAATCCTGTTCGGAATGCGCGCGCCCCAGGCTTGGCCGGGATGTTGCGCGACCCCGCCCCCATGGCCGTTGGTCTCTGCCATCAATTCCCTTGCCCGGTCACGGGATTGGTTTTCCCTGATGGCAATGAATTCCATTTCCGGTGTGATGATGCCCTGCTTGGCATAATGCATCTGACTCACGTTCCGGCCGGCTCTGGCTCGGAGGGGCTTGCGAATATGCTCGAAGCGAAGTTCCGTCAGTTTAGGGTCTGCCGCTCGGAGACGGCCATACCGAGATGTGACCTGCGGAAGTTCTTCCGCGTCCTGGCGGCTGTCAATCCAGGCCCGTCGCAGGGGCGGTAGTCCTGCTCGCACGTCGATGGTCACGTTCGGATCGGTGTAGGGGCCGGAGGTATCGTAGACCGTCACTGGTTGGTTCGACGCCTCACCGTTGCCGTTGGCTGAGTGGGTCGGGGTCAGGCTGATTTCCCGCATCGGGACCCGGACTCCAGGCAGGGAGCCCTCAACGTGCACCTTGCGGGAGGCGGCAAAGGGCGTGGTAGTGAGGCGGGCGGTCGAGGGCATGGAGCTGTGACCGTTGCTGGAACCATTTTGTGTAGGGGCCTCGCTCATAGCGGCAATCCTTTCATCTCATCGAACGTGAGCGCCTGACGGCCAAATAAAAAAAGCCGCATCCAGCTCGGGTGCGGCTTGAAGCGATCACGAAGCCAGTAGATCGGTCGCTTCCCTACGCTGGTATTACCCAGGTCAGGTTGTGAGGGTCGCCCGATCGCTCGGACTCTCAGCCGTATGGCACCCCTAGCTGTCGCAGGTGATCGTACTCACCTGTCGATGCGATGTCAATCTGTTAGAAGGCCCAGAGTGGCTGAGGGCCTTCAGGGTAAGCGTTGGATCGAACGGCGGTTGGTGTGCCTTCTGTTCCTTCCCGAGTGGGCTCGGACGTCAGCAGCAGGAGGGCTTACGCTCGCAGAAATGGCGCCACATCGCTCATCGGTAACAATGTTCGATGGTCCATCGACGGAGTCGGCTCTGCTGATGCCTGATTTCGATTGGCTGCGGATCGGACCGGCGGGAGGCAGAACTCGCGCTTGAAAGCGTCCCCTGCGTTGAGGAGTAGCGACCTCGTCGCCCTCGACATGGGGATAGCCGCGGCCCCACGGTCAGCAGGTGATAGATGATCACGTGTTTGGATGCCGCGGAAAGATACGAAGCCGTGGTTTGCGAGGCAGGCCAGGGAACGCACACAAGGCCCTGAAAATTCGGCGTCATGAAGTCGCTAATGTTTTTCAGTCTGCGTAAGGAGGCGTATCTATCACTGCGGAGGCGATGAGGGAGTGGAGGAATGTCACTGCTAACCGATCAATGTTGAATGGTTCTGATAAGCGGTCGAAGGGGCGTCGTCACTAATGACGAAAGGGCCGGTCAGCCACGCGCCGTGGAATGGTCTCTGACATCTTTCTCTGTGGGTGTTTGCGCCAGCTGTGGACATGCCGTCAAAACTTGATGAATTGTTCTGGCGAGTTATCAGATTCGATACACCTCCTGAATCACATCCGATACATATGTGAGTAATCAGAGCGGAGTGTCTTGCGCGGGTAATGATCGTACACAAGGCCTATGCTGCTGAAAGTAAAGCGATACAACGATCTCACCACGGCGGCACTGCTTCTTGTTTCCTCTGGCATCTGGCTTGCTGTTAACCAATGTACCCCCACACAGAATCGAGCGGCTTGGAACTATCGTCGGACTCGTGTGCGGTCCATGCTTTATGAGTGAATCGGGGAACAAGAAAAGGAGGTGGTGGTTGGTCTCGTGTCTTGTTAAGCGGTTCACTATTCCGGTTGTGCGGCAAGATGTCTATCGGTTCTTACAACGGCGGTTCACTAAAGGAAAAGGAGGTCTTACGATGGGAGATTTGGTGAAAGATTTTAAGACGATGAAAACGGAACCGGCAAAGCTCGAGAATAAAAAGCGAAGGCTTGAAGAACCTCAGACGAATGACCAGGAGCTTGGACCGTTGAAGCTTCTTCCTGGAAAGTGGAGGAACGAGCCGAATCTACCACGCCGTGGATGGAATATGATCGCACTGCCGTTTGTGGATCCGAGTAAGGCTGAGGATAGGTTTCAATTCAATTATCGGTTACTGCTCCACCAATACAATGAAGAGCTTGATTTTATCCTCGTCGACAAGGCCGTACCGAATCGTGGCGTCCGTCTCGGCTTGGGGCCTGATGCCAATACGGATCAGTTTCTCGTGGCATTAGACTATCAACAGAGAATAAAGCAAACCGCAGGCGATGACTTCCCGAAGAGCGGCCTGGCGGGTTCGCCTCAGGATGTCATTCATCACGAACCGGGTTTGTGGCTGCATATGACGAATGGAATCACTGAGGGCCTCAATATTGGGCGACTCGCGACCATTCCCCATGGCGACTCGGTGTTGGCCTTAGGCCGAAGCAGTGAACACTCAGGGGTACAGAGCATACCTGATATCAGCGGTTTGCCGATCGGGGTCGATCAAGATCTCGGGAAGCCTAAAGACGAGAAAGATCGCGGGAATCCCTATCTGGCGCCATACAGGCACTTCCGCGACAATCCTTTTCTGGGGCTGTTCAATCCGGTCAGCCCGAACGATCTACTAGAAAGAGCGAATCTAGAATTAGAGGAGCAGGGGGTTAAAGTTGTGAAGACGACGGTCCTCGATGTTGATTCGACGCGTCCGACGGGTGGAGTAGTTAATATTCCCTTCGTCGTGAGGCAGGCCAATGCCACGGTTGTGAAGTCTACCTTCTGGATTCAGGAATTGGACCAGAAGGACAAGTACGGGAAGCCAAAGCTACGGCTGCAATATTCGCAGTTGGTCATGTTGGACTTCTTCCCGCGAGTTGATAATCTCCCTCCCGGCTGTTGCCCCGGTCTCATCCAGTGGCCGCATGTGAGCATCAATACGATGGAGAAGGTCGTCGAATAGAAGTATCGAACCAGCGCATCGAGCCGGCGGCGGACGCTTGGTTCGTCGCCACCTCATGCGCGGGGAGTGCGTTGCCCTCATTCTCTGCGATTTCCTCGATGGAAGCGGACAATTGAGTTCATTGTGAAGGGAAGATCTCCCTATCCATTTTCACGGCACAGTGAGATCAATGAACATCTGGCGAAACGCATCTCGAAATGCTGGATAATTCCTAGCTCCCCGCCAGGAATTTTCCTCCACGTGAGGAACTTTCCACTGGTCCTCCTTCTTCATCGGAAGGTGGCCTGCTTTATCTCCCACTGTGCGGGTCCAACTGAGGAACTCCTGTTGCTCCCTCTCTTTAGGGGAGCGGCCAAGGCTGCCCTCGACTGCACGCATCGGACGAGCACCGTCTCATCCTGCGCGTTCTGCGAGGTGCGCAATGCGAGCAATAACGAGCGTTACGTTTCGTGTCTACGGAGGGCACCTTGTGCCGCTCCCTCGCGGCCCCTTCGGCCCATATCTCAGCATTCTCTAGGCCCTCTTCTCCTAGCTGGTTTCATTGATTGTGCAAGAAAGGATGTCGTAAAATTCTCCAGTAGATACGACTTTTGGCACAGGTGTCTCAACCGAAAGGCTGCAGGTGAAAACAGTCGCCACGCTTCCCCGGCCCATTGCTGACTATCAATCGCTGTCTGCCGAGGAACTCTTCGATCGAACTCGTGCGGCCAAACGCACACTCGGCGATCGTGTGATGATCCTGGGTCACAACTATCAGCGGGACGAAGTCATCCAGCATGCCGATTTCCGTGGCGATTCCCTGATCTTGTCACAGGTGGCTGAACAACGGTCCGATCGGCCCTATGTCGTGTTTTGCGGCGTCCACTTCATGGCGGAAACCGCCGACGTGTTGAGCCGTTCCAATCAAACGGTCATTCTCCCCGATATGGCGGCCGGCTGTTCCATGGCTGACATGGCCGCAATCGAACAGGTTGAACAGTGTTGGGATGCGCTCGGGCGGGTTGTGCCGGTCGAAGAGACGGTGATGCCGGCGGTCTATGTGAATTCAGCCGCGGTCTTGAAGGCCTTTTGCGGGGAACATGGCGGGCTCACCTGCACCTCGTCCAACGCGCGGAAGGTCATCGAATGGAGTTGGGCGCGCCGCGAAAAGATCCTGTTTTTCCCGGACGAACATCTGGGCCGCAATACGGCCAACAAGATGGGAATCCCGCGCGACCAGATGATCCTGTGGGATCCCTACATGCCGCGCGGGGGCAATTCCGTCGAAGCGATCCAGCGGGCGAAGCTGATTCTGTGGAAGGGCCATTGCAGCGTTCACCAAATGTTCCAACCTTCCCATGTCGACTATTTCCGGAAGCAGTATCCCGAGGGCAACGTCATTGTCCATCCCGAATGCCATGAGGATGTGGTCAACAAGGCCGACCTGGTTGGTTCGACGGAATTCATCATTCGCACCATCACGGCCGCGCCTGCCGGCACCACTTGGGCGGTCGGGACGGAGCTCAATCTGGTCAATCGCCTGAAGCAGGAACAGATCGACAAGAAGGTGTTTTTTCTCTCCTCGACCGTCTGCCAATGCGCCACGATGTACCGCATCGACGCTCCGCATCTCTGCTGGGCGCTGGAGAACCTCGTCGAGGGTCATGTCGTGAATCACATCGTGGTCCCGGAAGACGAGAAGCAGTGGGCCAAGGTGGCGTTGGACCGGATGATGGCTCTCAGCTAGCAGGATCGTGAAAAGCCTCTGCAGCTGCGTTCTCGCATCACTCCAATGTTCGACGTACCGCAACCGTACGCCTCACATTTTCGTTCGCTGCGGCCTTGCTGGAAGACGCTTTCGACGATCCTGCAAGAATGGCTGTGTAAGAGCATCGGTATCAGAAATAACCTCGGATAACCTGCTCAGGTCTTAACAAACCACTGGTTCCTCTCGCCTTGTTTCGGATATAGTCCTCTCTTTACGCGTACTTCATCAGCATTTCGTTCATCACGTAGATCTGTATATGGACTATAAAGCGACGCTGAATCTGCCCAAGACCGATTTCCCGATGAAGGCGAATTTGCCGCAGCGGGAGCCGGAGATGCTCGCCCGGTGGGCGCAGGAGCGGCTGTACGAACGGATCCAAGAGTCTCGGCAGGGATTTCCGCGCTATGTTCTGCACGACGGGCCGCCCTACGCGAACGGACGCATTCACATCGGCCATGCGCTGAACAAAATTTTGAAGGACATCATCATCAAATCGAAGACGATGTCCGGCTATCAGGTGCCCTACGTTCCGGGCTGGGATTGTCATGGCCTGCCGATCGAGCATCAGGTGTTGAAGGAACTCGGCGACAAGAAACGTAATCTGGATGCCCTCGCGATTCGCAAGCTCTGTAAAGAGTATGCGGAGAAATATGTCGCGATCCAGCGAGAGGAGTTTCAGCGCCTGGGCGTCTTGGGTGACTGGCAGCAGCCCTATCTGACGCTGCATCCTTCCTATGAGGCGACCATTCTTCGCGAGTTCGGCCGGTTCGTGGAACGCGGCGGAGTTTACAAAGGCCTGAAACCTGTATTGTGGTGCACACAGGATCAGACGGCGCTGGCAGAGGCCGAGGTCGAATACGAGAACCATACCTCGCCTTCAATCTATGTGAAGTTTCCGCTGGCCAGTCCTCCCTCGGTATTGAGCAAGAGATTTGGCCCGCTTTCGTTTCCTGTCGACGTGAAACGCGCCTCAGTCCTGATCTGGACGACCACGCCCTGGACCTTGCCGGCCAACCAAGCCGTCTGTCTGCATGGCGATATCGACTATGCCTTCGTACAGGTCGGTGATGAGATCCTGGTGATCGCCGAAAAGTTGGTCGAGATGGTGGCCAAAGCTTGTGGCTTGCCGGCCTATCAGGTGATCGCCGTTAAAAAAGGTGGTGAGGGATTTGAAGGACTCGAGACGCAACGTCCCTTGACCACCGGCCTCTCCCCGGTCCTCTTGGGAGATTTCGTGACGTTGGAGCAGGGGACTGGCTGCGTGCACATCGCGCCGGGCCACGGTATGGAGGACTACCTGCTGGTGTTGGACCATAACGCCAAGGCCAGCGTCGGGGAGCGACTCGAAATTCTGGCGCCGCTCGACAACGGCGGGATATTCACAGCGGCCGTCCCGGAATTTGCCGGGCAGCATGTCTTCAAGGCCAATCCCAAAATCGTGGAACGGCTCAAGGCGAACGGCCGGTTGCTCGGCCACGGCTCCCTGAATCACTCCTATCCCCATTGCTGGCGATGTAAACAACCGGTCATCTTTCGCGCCACCGAACAATGGTTCGTCTCGATGGAGACTAACGGGTTACGAACAGAGGCGCTGGCTGAAATCGGTCGCGTGCAGTGGGTGCCGCCTTGGGGGCAGGACCGGATTCAAGGGATGATTGCGAATAGACCCGATTGGTGTCTCTCTCGTCAACGGGTCTGGGGAGCGCCGATCCCAGCGTTTACCTGTGCGAAGTGCGGCAAGGTTATGGCCAGTCCCAGGGTGATCGACCATGTCGCGGACCTGATCGAACGACACGGCACGGACTATTGGTTTGCCAGCGAAGCCCGCGCAGTACTTCCTGCCGACACGCAATGTGAAGCTTGCGGCGGAATGGAATTCGAGAAGGAGCGAGACATTCTCGACGTGTGGTTTGAGTCCGGCGTCAGTTATGCCACGGTCCTCAAGCCTCGGGGCTGGTGGCCTGCCGATTTGTACCTCGAGGGGTCCGATCAGCATCGTGGCTGGTTCCACAGCGCATTGCTGGCCGGTGTGATTACCGACCGGCAAGCGCCCTATAAGGCGGTGCTGACGCATGGATTCGTCCTGGACGGCGCGGGCCGGAAGATGTCGAAATCGGCGGGGAATGTGGTGGCGCCGCAGGATGTGATCAAACAATCCGGCGCGGAGATTCTTCGGCTATGGGTATCGGCGCAGGATTACCGTGAAGACCTGCGGATTTCTCCGGAGATCCTGACTCACCTCATCGAGGCCTATCGGAAGATCCGCAACACCTGCCGGTTTCTCTTGAGCAATCTGCACGATTTCGATCCCGCGCAGCATCGCGTGCCGTTCGAACAGTTGCCTGAGTTGGACCGCTGGGCACTCATGCGGCTGGGCGATCTGATTCCGCGGGTGCGAAAAGGCTATGACGAGTTCGAATTCCATACGATTTTTCACGCGCTGAACAACTTCTGTTCCGTCGATTTGAGCGCCGTCTATCTCGATATCCTGAAAGATCGGCTCTACACGTTCCGCAAGGATTCGCCATTGCGGCGTGGTTCGCAGACCGTATTATTCGACATAGTGGTGGCCCTCACGAAACTAATGGCGCCTGTGCTGAGTTTCACCGCCGAGGAGATTTGGCGGATGCTGCCCGCAGCGGTTCGAACCGATTCAGAGGCCGACAGCGTTCACTTGGCGATGTTTCCAGAAGTCGATCCTCGTTGGGCTGATCCGAAGCTCGCTGAGCGGTGGGATCAGCTCCTTGAGGTCAGAACGGCGGCCCAGGCGGCGCTCGAAGTGAAACGTCGAGACAAGGTGATCGGTGCGCCGCTTGAGGCGAGGGTGGTGATTGAGGCCCAGCCCGCGTCGTATGAATTGCTGAAGGCGTACGGAAGCGACCTTCCCGCGTTCTTCATTGTGTCGGACGTGTTGCTACACGAGTTGCCGGATGTGCCCGACAGCCCTGCCTTCATCATCACCGTGGAGAAGGCCACGGGCGCCAAGTGCGAGCGCTGCTGGAATTATCGTCCCTCCGTAGGAACCTCCACCGACCATCCGACCCTCTGTGACCGCTGCATCGAGGCCGTTCGGTGAGCACATCCGTTCGCTATCTTCTCCTGGGGCTCCTCAGCGTAGCGATCATCGTGGTGGACCAGTTCACCAAAGTCTATGTCATGCAGGCCATGCGTCTGCATGAGTCCATTCCGGTCATCCCCAATTTCTTCAGCATTACCTACATTCGCAACCCTGGCGCGGCATTCGGATTTTTGTCATCCAGCAGCGGGTCTTTCCGTTTCGTGTTTTTCGGATTGACCTCGATTTTTGCCATGGGCTTGCTGGGGACTATTCTTGTGCGCATGCCGAAACATGACTGGTTGGGACAACTCAGCGTGGCGGCGATTCTCGGTGGGGCGATCGGGAATTTATTGGACCGCTTGCGCTACGGAGAAGTGATCGATTTTCTCGACTTCTATGTAAGCGGATACCATTGGCCGGCTTTCAATGTGGCAGACTCAGCAATTACCGTCGGGGTGGTGTTTCTGATTCTTCACTTTGCCTTCGACAAGCATCCAGATGACACCCCGGTTCTCGAAAAGAACCGACCTTCCTGACGTCGCTCCCGATCCGTCGATCCGCCAAAGAGGATGATGAAACGGCCTTCTGACGGACGGCAGTGGTTCATGCGAACCTCCACTCATCGGGGCCTCTATTTCTCATTTGATTAACGGACGACCAACAGGACGACGACGCCCAGCACCATGCGATAGTAGGCGAACACGCGCAAGCTGTGGCGTTGAACGAATGTAAGGAAAGCGGCGATGACCGCCCAGGCGACGACGAACGACACAGCCAGGCCGATTGCGAGAGCCACGTAGTCCTGGTGGGTGAAGACGGCTTGCGATTTCAGCATCTGGTAGATCGTGGCGATGATCATGGTCGGGAGCGCCAGAAAGAAGGAGTATTCGGTGGCGACGCGACGGTCGAGGCCGGCGAGGAGACCCCCGACGATCGTTGAGCCGGAGCGGGACATGCCCGGAATCAACGCCGCGCATTGCGCGAGACCGATCCAGAGGGCAGACCGAGGAGTGACCTGAAGCAGTTCGGTGATGCGCGCGCGGTCCCGCATCCGCTCGACCGCCAAAATGATGAAGCCTCCGACGATCAGTGAAATCGCGACTGTGGCCGGCGCGAAGAGATAGGCCTTGATCGATTTGTGAGCGAGGAAGCCCACGAGCGCAGCGGGTAAAAAGGCCAACATTAATCCGACGATGAACCACAGATTAGGGTGGGCAAGGATGGACTCTCGCAGAAGCGCGCCCCAGGGCCGATGATGCTGTGCCGGCAGCCATGATCGAATATCTTGCTGCTCGCGAAACGCATGCGAAGCCAGCGCCGCAAGTTTGCCGCGTTCGTAAGCGATGATGGCGAGAATCGATCCCAGTTGAATTGAAATTTCCACATTCGAGGCGATGTCCCCCGTAAACCCGAGGGCATGCCCGGCCAGAATCAGGTGGCCTGTCGAGGAAACGGGAAGAAATTCCGTCAATCCTTCGATGATGCCGAGAATGACGGCGAGCTCCGGGCCCCAGTTCATCATAATTCAATGAGATGGTAGTTGGAGGTACAGGTGGTTTGGCGCGTGGTTCGCTGAACAGTCGTTGCATATTCCCAAACTGAACCCCGACAGTCAAGTCTCCTCTGCTTATTCCCCAATGCGATGGCGGCTGACGCCATGGGCTGTCGCCCCTGGGCGAGAGGCCTTAGGCAATCGCAAACATATTGACAAAGTACGGGTGTTGGCATACACACAACAAGAAGCAGTGGACCGATCGGTCCTGGTCGAACAGGGGAGGGTCGCATGAGGCATGTGTGGATTGGCGGGCTCGCGCTCATCGGCGTGATGGCCGTCAGCGGGTGCGTGAGCGAAAAAAAGTATCATGAAGTGCTTGCCGATGCCGAAGCCGCCAGGAGCGATCTGGAACGTGCGCGTGCGCAAAAGAATGCCTTGGAGCAACAGGTCAAGACGCTGAAGGACCTCAACACTAAATTCGGCAGTGAAAGCCAAATTGCCCGGGATGAACTCCAGCGTATTCAGCATGGGCGCGATAAAGAACGCGATACCATCGATGTGCGCACGAAGGAGCTGGAAGACAAGGTAAAGCAGCTGTCGGCCCAGAATCGAAACATCAAGCAAGAGTATGAAGAGGCCCGCCGGCACAATGAGCAGCTGAAGTCCTTGGTGGCGCGTTATCAAAAAGAAATGAAAGAACGCACGAGGTCGCTGTCGTCCAATTTGCCGCCGTCGGCTGGCGCCGCGCCTTCACCGGGAGCCGGTTCGGCGTCGAATAAATCGAAGGCGCCGTCAGGCATGCCCGCCGAAGCCTCTCCGGCTGTATCGCTGCTCAATATCAATAAAGTGTCCTCGACTGACTTGGTGCTCTCTTTGGGCATCACGCAAGATGTGGCCGACCGGATCGTGAGTAACCGCCCCTATAAAGTGAAGGGCGAATTGGTGGCCAAAAATGTGGTGCCGAAAGCTGTGTTCGACGACATCAAGGACCGCATCTCCGTAAGTCCCTAAGGTGTAGATGTTATTTGAAAAGTCAGCGGCTCCATCCGTCCCGGGCCGTACCTGCTAACGAGGCCAGACGGTAACCAACTGCCCGCTGCCAACCTTGGGATATGCCACCGTGCGTTCGGACACAAGACGTTGAGGCTTCCCTTGTCCCGCCCATACCGATTTCTCCGACAGGACCATAAAACCGGAAGCGAGCTTCGCTGGCTACGTCAGATCTCATACCGTCTCGTGTTTCCACATCTCCATCTGTCGTTCATTGGGAGCTAGTTTCCATGCACGACTCCTTCTTGCGGGCCGAAGTATGAGAGTTTCTGCTCGGTTCTAAAGTGTTGCTCTCGCCGGCACTCTGTCCGGCAGATCTCGCGTAGGAAGAGCATAGCCTTATTGCCGAGTTCATCGTGAAGTTATCCAATCCAGACCATGCATGGAGGAAGTCACCACCGATTCGACATCCCTACGCCAAAGTGGAATTCGATCCTGCGCCGAGACTATGTGACAGGCTGCGCCGTCTCATAATCGAAGATCCTGCCTCCTCAGCTCGCTTGAAATCTGGATGACTCAATCGGAATGATCAGATTCGGTGATATCCAGGACCCGACTACTGTTCGGCCCCTAGTAAGTGTCTGTGGCGATCATCCACGCAGATGGACGCTGCTATCGAAAGCCCGTTTGCCGCCAGGCAATCGGGCTTTCTCTTCCGGACAAAACGGCGAGGGCGCGTACTTGCTGAATCGTAAAATTGTTTCCTGCTAAGATACGCAATCGTTCACAGGAAGGATTGCGTCCCCATGCGCCGTATCGCGTTGGTTGCCGGAATGCTGGCCATTGCCTTCACCATCGCCGGATATGTCTTTTTCAACGGCGAGCGGAAGCCTCCGATACGATATCGCACGGCGCCTGTCGAACGGGGGACGATCCTGTCGCTGGTGACGGCTACGGGTACGATCAACCCCATTACCACGATCCAGGTCGGCAGCCAGGTGTCCGGCATGATCGAAAGCCTCCATGCGGATTTTAATTCCAATGTGAAGGCAAACCAGGTGGTGGCGCGCATCGATCCCTTTCCCTATCGGGCTAGGAGGGATCAGGCGGTCGCAAGCTTGGCCAATGCAAAAGCGGCATTCGAAAAGGCACGGATCGACCTGGCGCAGCGACGGCGGGAACTAGATCGGGCCAAGTCGCTGATAGGCCAGCAATTCATCTCACAAAATGAAGTCGATGTCGCTCTGACGGCATCCGAAGGCGCCGCCGCACAATTGAAAGTTACGGAAGCGGCCGTGAAACAGGCGGAAGCGATGGTCGCGTCCGCTCAGTTGGACCTCAAATATACCGTGATCCGTTCGCCGGTCGACGGGGTGGTGCTTTCCAGGCAGGTGGAAGTCGGCCAACGCATCTCAGCGAATTTCTCTATTCCCACTCTGTTCGCGATCGCCGAAGATGTCACGAAGATGCAGGTCGATACCAACGTCAGCGAGGCTGACATCGGAGGCGTGGTCGAAGGAAAAGAGGTCTCGTTCACGGTGGATGCCTATCCAGGAGAGCTCTTTCAGGGGAAGGTCCGCCAGGTCAGAAATGCGCCGATCAACATACAAAACGTGGTGATCTACGATGTCGTAGTCGAATTCGAAAATCCGAATTTTCGCTTGAAGCCCGGCATGACGGCGAACGTGTCCATTGTCGTGGCCAGGAAGGACCATATTCTCAAGGTACCGAACGCGGCGTTGCGATTCACTCCGCCGAAGGAAGTGCGAGAAGCGGGAGCGGCGGCCCGACTGGCAAAGAATGAGGGCGGCGGAGGTCACTCGGAAGGCGGAGTGCCTGACTCGGCGAGCCGCCGGCGTCCTCTCTGGAAGGAGACAGTCAACGATAAGCCGGAGCCAATCCTAGTGGACATGGGAATTTCAGACGGGTCCTACACTGAGATCGGCTCCACGGAAATCCATGAGGGTGATGAGGTCATCACCGGGATTGAGTCTCTGCGCGGAGATCGGAGGAACGGCGATCTTCCTCCCGGCTTTGGATCCAGTCAGCAACGTAGCCAGCGGCGTGATCGCGGGATGTAGCCGGGTGCCGAACACATGCGCCGCCGCGGTTTCGATCCTCGTGACGGCGAAATTTCT
Organism: Nitrospira sp.; assembly: GCA_020697375.1. Next base: position 57,002 of record JAJFBJ010000001.1, read on the forward strand.
GGAATCTGACGATCTGATCATCTACTGAGTGTCCGACAACCGACAGATCAACAGATTCTTGACGTGCATACTACGGCAACCGACGCTTCGTGAGTGACGGACCAGGAGGACGGTATGGGCTCCTTCATTCAATGCGAAAACATCTGGAAAATCTATCGCGTCGGCGATGTCGAGGTTCAGGCCTTGCGAGACATCGATCTTACCGTTGATCGTGGGGAATTCGTGGCGGTCATGGGCGCGTCAGGATCCGGGAAGTCGACCCTGATGAACATCCTCGGCTGTCTTGACAGACCCACGCGCGGCCGATACCAACTGGAGGGATTGGATGTAGGGGCGGCGAGTCTTGATTCCCTGGCGGATGTGCGCAATCGGCAAATCGGCTTTGTTTTCCAGAGCTTCAATCTCATTCCGAGAACCAGCGCGTTGGAAAATGTTCAGTTGCCGCTCTTCTATCGCGGGGTCTCGATCAAACAGCAGCGACAGCAGGCCGCAGCCGCCTTGCATCGTGTCGGACTCGCCGGCCGGGAGCACCACTTTCCAGCGCAGCTTTCCGGGGGGCAGCAGCAGCGTGTCGCCGTCGCCAGGGCATTGGTGGGGACACCCACGATTCTCTTCGCGGACGAACCCACGGGTAATCTCGATACTCCGTCGAGCCGTGAAATCATGGACCTGCTCGATCACCTCAACCGTGAGGATGGAATGACCATCATCCTGGTGACGCACGAATCCGATATTGCCGCCTACGCCTCCCGTGAAATCCTTATGAAGGACGGACAAGTCGTGCAAGATGTCCGGCGAGTTGCGCGCCTGTCTGCCGTTCGATGATCACCCATGCCAGCTTTTCTGCTGTTGACCATCATGACCGCTTTGCGGATCCTCAGCCGGAACCGTCTTCGCGCCGGGATGACCATGCTCGGTATCGTGATCGGCGTGGGCGCCGTCATTGCCATGGTGAGCATTGGTCAGGGAGCCCGCGCTGCGGTCCAGGCACAAATTGCCAGCATGGGGACCAACGTGATCATCATCATGCCGGGGTCCACGACGGCGAGCGGTGTGCGAGGAGGACAGGGCGGAGCGGTGACATTGACCGTGGCGGATGCTGTTGAACTTAAAAAAAGAAGCCCCTTACTCTTGGACACCGGGTGGGCCAGGCGGGAAGTGATGCAACTCGTCAACGGGAATCTCAACTGGAACGGCCCCGTCAATGGCGTCTCGCCCGGCTATTTCACTATTCGTGATTGGTCGTTTATGAGCGGCGGGCCGTTTACGCAGGCCGATATGGACGGTGCGGCCCGTGTAGCGTTGATCGGGCAGACGATGTTGGAGAACCTCTTCAATCCTGGCGAGGAGGCGATCGGCGCGACGATTCGCATCAAGAACGTGCCGTTCCAAATCATCGGCGTGTTGGCGCCCAAGGGACAATCGGCTCAAGGGTCCGATCAGGATGACGCCACCTTCATTCCGTTCACGACTGCCGAGCGGAAGGTATTCGGCACCCAATTTCTTGGATCGGTCGGAGCCCTGTTCGCGTCAACAGAGCAGAGCGCGGATTTGCCTGAAGCGGTCGAGCACATTCGAGAGGTCTTGAGGTCTCGTCACCGGCTCCAAGCCGAGCAGGCGGATGATTTCACCATCCGTACACAGGTAGATATCGGCCAAGTGCAGGAAAGCACGAGTGCCACATTGACGTTCATGCTGTTGGCCACCGCCTCGGTATCACTGCTGGTCGGGGGCATCGGCATCATGAATATTCTTCTGGTATCGGTGACGGAGCGGACGAGAGAAATCGGGGTGCGGATGGCAGTCGGTGCAAAGCGACTGCATATTCTTATGCAATTTCTTATCGAAGCCATGACCTTGAGCCTGCTGGGGGGCGTCATCGGGGTGGCCGTGGGCATTGTGGGCGCCAAGCTCACGACCGCGATCGCGGGATGGCCGACGATCATTTCGCTCGATACCATTGCCATGGCCTGTCTCTTCTCGCTGGCCGTAGGCCTCTTCTTTGGGCTCTATCCCGCCAACAAGGCCGCCCGGCTCAATCCCATCGAAGCGTTGCGCTATGAATAACGCGGACTGAATCGCTGTCCGTCGGTTCGATGTGACGTTGGTGCTGGGCAGGATCGACAGGAAGAGGCTGGCATCAACGAACGGTTCGTTCGAACTCAGCGGGCATCGTACCCAAGACCGAGCGAATCCCGCGAGCCGGCGCCTGTTTGTCCTGATTTGCGAGGTCGATCACGAGCGGGACGATATAGGGATTGCCGGTCGGATCATGAGTGATCGTGATGACCGGCTGATGCAATTTTTCTGAATTGATGACGGTCACAATGGCCCGCTCTTCCGTGGTGAGCAGGACGTAGCTATAGACGGGATACATGCCCATCACTTTCACGAAAAGTGAAACCAGCCGGTTCTCGTACCTTCCGTCCTGTGCTTCCTGATAGAGCCGCTGCAGCGACTGGTGCGGCGTCAGCGGAGACGCGCCGCCGAATCCAGTCAGCAGTTCATCATAGCGATCCGTCACCATCACGATGCGCGCCATGTCCGAGGTGAACGCGCCTCTGCTTTCAACGGGGAATCCGCTTCCATTCAAGTAGGCATGGTGCTCCGCCACAATCTGTTCCACGACCGGTGGAAACCCTCCTTGTCGTTCGAGCAAAATGGCGCCCGCGCGCGCATGGGATTCATAGGCCATACGGTCCTGTCCCGAAAGGACGGCAGAAGTATCATGGATGCGATGGAGGAGAGCGGGTGAAACCTGCAACAGTCCGATGTCGTGCAGAAGCGCACCGGTGGCCAGTTCCTGGATGGCAAGCAAATCGTACGCGGTGGCATGGGCGAGGATCATCGCAAAGCTACAGGTGGCGAGCGCATGCTGGCTAAGGGACGTGGTCCCGCCGCGGTCCTGGCTAAAGGCGATGAACAACGCGTGAGTCGCAAGGGCTTGAGCGACCGCACTGATTTCATGAACCGTGTGTCCGGCCTCTTCCGGATCGACGAGGCCCATTTCAGCGATGCGCGAAAAGGTTGAATGTACCGATCGTTCGAGTTGCTGGCGAGCGGCTCGGGCGGCCTGGAGCTCCTGAAACATCACAGCCAGGGAGCGCACGGGTGGTGCGGCCGCCGGTGGTGTGGACCCGGGTTGGGGGATCACCTTCGGACTGGTCGGAGGAGGCGTGGAGGTTTCCGGCACGTCGATGCCGCGGGCGGGATCGATCTTGAGGTGCTTCACCCCGGCACGCCGCAACCTTTCAATCTGCTCGTCCGTGCGGATCAGAAACGAATGGCGGAGGAACGGCGAACGAAACCAGGCGATGTCGATCTTTGAGACATGCATGCCGACCCGAAGCGCATCTATGGTGATTGGTCGGTGTGCCATTGAAAGTGAGAGCCGCAGACGTGCCGCCGGTTCTGCGTTACCTTATCCCATCCTGTCGATCCCGGGGGCGCGATATGAACATTTCCGAGGACGTAGGATCCGTTATTGCCGCGGTAACGGGATGAGAGCGCTCAGGAGAGGGGAGCAGCGCGACTGCCAAGCGTATTTCCATGCGCGGATTGACCCGGTCCTGGTACTTGTAGAGGTGTGTTTCCACCACCCGGTTATCGTTCAGTCCCAAACTCTCGCATAAGGCATCCTGCGCGATCTTGAGTCCTCCATCTGTATCCCGGCGAAGCGAAGATGAGAAGAAAAACAAGATCGATAACGAAAGGCTTGCCTGCATGAATGTTTGCCTTAGCGTGTCGCGATGGGGCGATCGGGCAAGCGCGACGAGAATGGACTGACCGACGAGCGCCTTATAGGCCCGGCCCTTGGCCGAGAGCAGCCGTCGTCCATTGACTGTGGCATATTGATGATTGACACTGGGTGGAACGGGCAGCGTCAGCCCGATCGACTGTTCCGCTACTATGGCAATGAGTCCAGATGAAGGCTGTCGAAGCGGCTCTCGGCCCTTGAGGGAGGCGCGAGTCAGCTCGAGGTTTCCTGCGGATCTTGGCGCCTCGTCGGATGGTGGCCGAAAGGATGTGGACCTGAGTGGGATGGGAGTATGTCGAGAGCGGGACAAGCGGCGCAAGTGCCTGCCTATTGCACTAGAGGAGATTGAGAATCTTGGCCATATTTTGTTCGTACCGGTCTTCGGTCTTGGAGATGTACCGTCGCCATTCCGCAGGATTCCAGATTTCCAAACGGTGATACAAACCCACCAGGATAATTTCCTGGTCTTCATCCATTGGAACGAGCTTGCGAAGGCGGCCGGGAATCAGAACGCGGCCCGCTTTGTCGATGTCCGAGGTGCCGGCTTCCGACACCACGAAATGCATGAACAGGCGGCTCTGGTCTTCATCCAATGTAGTTTTGGTCCGCTCCAACACCTTTTCCCATTCCCTGGCGGAATAGACCCAGAGCGACTGTTCGGCGTTTTTAAGGAACATCACCTGGTTGCCTTCCGCTTCGAGATGTTCGCGAAGCGGAGAAGGGATCAGGAAGCGTCCCTTTTCATCGACCTTGCAGAGGTATTCCCCGGCAAACATTATCGGCGTTCTCCGATCAGGATGCTGATGTTGCGCCGGACTGTTCCTGGATCCACTGCTCGATATCCGTGCGTGCGAAACGCCAGGCCTTGCCCAGTTTGAATCCCGGCAAGTGACGAGCCTGGATGTGGCGATAGAGCGTGCGAGGGCTGATTTTGAGGTAGCGGCAGACCTCGGAGACCGTCAGCAGCTCGTTCTTGAGGTCGGTCGCCATAAAGATCCGATTGAGACGTACGTAGGAACATAGGAGCCAGCCACGTAATCATGTATGGGCTGATGGTAGGAGACAAGGTCAAGCCTGTCAAGTGATTATTCATGACAATGAGTGTCAGTCGAAGTCGGAAGAGTCCATTCCATGCGATGCCGCTTCTCCTGACTCCATTGCCGCTTCGACATCTTCTCCCACGTCTTCTCCCATTTCCTGCCCCATTTTTTTCATGAACCGGGCCATGCTCTGGGGATCGTTTTCATCGAACCCGCCAAGATGGCTTGGATCGGAGAGGGCTTCAAGCCGCGCTTCTTCCGATTTTGGAGCGGCAAACCTCGACATGAGCCGTTCCATGTCGAGACTTTGGCAGTGGCTGCAGGTCTGTTGCGGGAGTGTATTGACGCTCAGGACTAACCGACTGGTCCGCTTGTTACATTGCCGGCAGCGATATTCATAGATGGGCATGGTTACACTCTCAGTTCTGATCGTCGAAAGGCAGGCTGTGGCAGCGACACGTCCGTAACCATGCCGGCCTCAAGCGAACGGGCGAGCGCGAGCACTTGGACGTCTTGCGCGCCGGACTCGCGCAAGATTCTCGCACATTCATTCACGGTCGCGCCGGTGGTGAACACATCGTCGATAAGTAGAATGCTTTTGCCCTTAATCTCCGCAGGGCTGCGGAGGGCGAAAGCCTTGCGAAGATTGTGAAGCCGAGCCGAGCGCGGAAGCGTGGTTTGCGGATCGGTATCGAGGAGGCGGATTAAGTTCCGAAAGGATACCGGCCGGCACAAGACGGCGCCGACGCGATCGGCGAGGAGCAAAGACTGATTGAACTCCCTCCTGCGCAGGCGATTGGGGTGAAGAGGGACGGGCATGAGCAGGTCTGCATCCAGGTGCGCGGGAAGAGCGCGGGAGAGCAACAGACCGAGCGGGTTTGCCAACGACACTTTCCCTCGATATTTGAACAATGCTATGGCGTCTTGAAGCGGAGGAGAGTAGGCATATGCAGCCCAGACCTGTGTATAGTGCGGCTTACGGGTCCGGCAGTCATGACATTCGTGAGTCGGACTAAAGACCGTGGAGAAAGATGATGCGAAGGGATGATGGCATCGTGAACAAGACGGCCCTTGAAGCGGTCGAATCATTGCCCAGCATTGGCGGCAAAAAAATGGAGTGGGATCGTCCGTGAGAGGTTGCCCGCAAACGGTGCAATCTGAGGGAAGCAACAGCCGCGAGACCTGTCGAAGAATGCCGGATATCACTGGGGCAGACCTTTTCGCGCACCTGCGGTGAAAGTCGCGTCTTCTTGTCTCGGCTTTGTACGAAAAACCCGGCAGCCTGTCAAGGTTGTAGGGGGTAAACCGGGTATGGTATAGGACCATTCCGCCTGCATGGGAGGATGCCACGAGGCTTCGACCGAACCGACAACCGCCTGCCGAGGTGTTCTTCATACTTCACAGCCAGCTGTTCCCATCATGATGCAAAACCTTGCCCAAACCTTGGTGACGGTGCGGAACCTTTCGAAAGAGTATCACCGGGGACCCACGTCGCTGTATGCGTTGCAGGAGGTGACTCTCGACGTGAAACCGGGAGATTTCTGCGCCCTGGTGGGACCGAGCGGATGTGGGAAGAGCACGCTTCTCAATCTGATCGGCGGATTGGATCAGCCAACTTCCGGCACCATCATGATTGAAAATCAGCCCATGACCCATGCAAGCGCCATGGAGTGGACTCGCCTCCGGCGCGAGGTGATCGGGATCGTCTTTCAGGCCTTTCATCTCATTCCCGGTCTGACGGTGACAGAGAATGTAGCCTTGCCGCTCTTACTCAAAGGTGAGCAGGGAAATGTGGTGGCGGAACGGGTCGATGAGGTATTGCGGTCCGTAGGCATGGATACTCGCCGTTCGCATCGACCGGGAGAGCTGTCCGGCGGAGAACAACAGCGTGTCGCCATTGCCCGCGCCATCGCGCATGATCCCAAGCTTATCTTGGCCGATGAACCGACGGGAAATCTCGATTCCAAACAGGGCGCCGATATCATCAAACTATTCCGCGCGCTCCCGCAACGCTTCGGTCATTCGATCATGCTGGTCACGCATAGCGAATCTGCAGCAAGAGCCGCCGACTATGTCTGGCATATGGAGGATGGCCGTCTCGTGGATTGCACAAGGCCGGGAGCCTAGGAGAAAGGATCAGCATGGATCTCAGCGTTTCCATTGCGGGGGTGAAGTTTCCAACTTGTTTCATGAATGCGTCCGGGGCGCTCTGCGTAACGCGCGAGGAATTGCATGCGCTCGGTCGTTCCCGGGCAGGAGCCATTGTGACCAAATCGATGACGCTTGCGCCCAGGGCGGGGAATCCGGAACCGCGCTATTACGGGTTTCCGGGTGGATCGATCAATTCAATGGGCCTGCCGAATCTCGGGTATCAAGCTTATGCGGAACTCATTCCCGAGTTGACCCGATATGGGAAGCCGGTGATCGCCAGTATCGCGGGTTTGTGCGAGGATGACTTCCTCACCATGGCGCGAACTCTCAATGAGGCGCGGCCGGATCTGATTGAAATCAACCTGTCCTGTCCGAACATTCCCGGAAAACCGCAGATTGCCTATGATGCGGCTGATTCGGAACGGCTCCTCAAGCGGCTGCGACCTCTCATTACGGTTCCCATGGGAGTGAAGCTCCCGCCCTATTTCGACCCGGCGCACCATGCCGTCATGGCCGAGGTGATCCGGCGGACCGGTGTGGATTATCTGAACCTCATCAATTCCGTCGGAAATGGACTCGTCATAGATCCCAAGCATGAAACGGCCGTGATCAAGCCGAAAGGGGGATTCGGAGGATTGGGAGGGGCGCTGATCAAACCGGTCGCGCTCGCCAACGTGCGGGCGTTCTGGAAACTGCTCGACGGGCGCGTCCCGATCATCGGCACCGGGGGGATCGCGCAGGGAATGGACGCGTACGAGCACATACTCTGCGGCGCGTCGGCTGTTCAAGTGGGAACGCTCTTGGTTGAAGAAGGATTGGCGGTGTTTGAAAGGTTGGAACGTGAATTGGAGACGGAACTCGCCATGAAAGGTCTGCAATCGCTTTCTGAATGCTGCGGGAAATTGAAGGAATTGTAGCGTTGTTGCCGAGAGTCCGTCTGTGGAAACTCCGGTCGAGTTTATTTGAAGGCGAAGTTTTTAGGAAGGAAGCCGTGCTGCAGCGCTTGACGAAGTAATTGCGCGACGTTACGGACCTTCAACCGCCGCATCAAATTAAATCGGTGTACTTCAACCGTTCGCACGCTGATCGCCAGTCGACGGGCAATATCGCGATTGGTATTGCCTTGGGACACCAATTTCAGGATCTCTTTCTGACGAGGCGTCAATCCGTCTGATCGTTTGCCGGTTGGTTTGGGCGGTGGAGAGGCCTTTATCGTTCGCGCGGCCTTGGTCTTGGCGGGCTTGATCGACTTGGCGGACTTTTTCAGCTGAGCTCGTTTGCGTATTGTCATGGATTTTGTGTCCCAAATTCTACTGTTAGTAATCCTAGCATACCTGTGTGAATCTGTAAAAACAATGATAGGAGCTCCGTTCGGGAAGGGTTCATGATGTCGCTGCCTCCCACAGCGTTTATTGCGGTCTGCGCTCGTCTCGGATGGGCTCATTTATCCCTGCATCCTGGCCGTACGCTCCTCACGATCATCGGAGTCGGATTGGGGGTTGCGGCAACGATTGCCGTCCAAACCGCCAATGTAGATGTCCTTCGATCTTTTGAGGAATCGGTACTCACCGTGGCCGGGCCTGTCACGCTGGAAGTCTCGGGAGGGGAGGCGGGGATCGATGAGCGCCTGATTGCCGAGGTTCGGAATATTGCCGGAGTGGAATCGGCCCGTCCCATGGTTGAAGTCGGCGTTCGTGTGGCCCAAGCGGGGGGGCATCATCAGTCGTTCCTTATTCTCGGAGTGGATTTATTGGATGAATTGAACTCGATGCGAGGCCGTATCCCCGCTACGCTGGAGGCGATTGAACGATCAGATGATGAACAGCGGCTTGAACGGTTACTGGCCCCCAACGGTCTGTTGGTGGGTCAAGCTATCGCGTCGACAATGGCCATTGGGGCAGGGAGCGAGCTGATCCTTGAGGTCGGTGGGCTCGAGGTCCCGGTCGTGACGACAGCGGTCATGGAGCGCCAGGTTGGGGGTCCATCGGCCTGGGATCATATGGCCGTCATGGACATTGCGGCGGCTCAACAGTCCTTCGGCAGGATCGGTCGTCTGGACCGGATCGATGTCCTCACGCAGCCTGATGCAGAGGTTTCGCAGGTGGCAACGGCGATCCAACGGATCCTGCCTCCGGCTGTCTCGGTGGGCCGTCCGATTCAGCGCAGCCGGCAGGTGGAATCCATGGTCGGCGCCTTTCAACTGAACCTATCGGTGCTCAGCATGGTAGGCCTGCTGGTCGGCATATTTTTGATCTACAACACCATGTCCTTTACCGTGACGCAACGGCGGCGGGAAGTAGGAATCCTGCGGGCCATCGGCATGTCGGAGGCCATGGTCGCAGGTCTGTTTCTCGCGGAAGCCGGGGTGCTTGGTCTGGCAGGAGGAATAGTAGGGGGAGGACTTGGAATGGCGTTGGGAAACGTGCTCGTCGGATTGGTCGGCCGGACCATCCATGATCTCTATGCATCGCTGGGAAACATGCCGCAGGCATTCGGTTTGCCGTCCGGTTCCGGCCGGCTGCTGATCCAAGCAATGGTGATCGGCAGCGGGGTTTCCATGTTCGGAGCCCTCGGGCCCAGTCTGGATGCCGGTCGAACCATCCTGGTCGCGGCCCTCGCCCCAGGCGAATATGATGTCGCGCAACGGGTTCGCGCCGCGTCGCTTGGGATCACGGGAGTTACGTTTCTCATCATCGCGCTGGGATGCGTCTTCGCCGGACCGGTCGGCGGGGTGCCGTTCTTCGGGTACCTCGCGACGTTTTGCGTGCTCGCCGGGCTTTCCTGTTTAGTCCCAATCCTCCTGCAGCTACTCTGCCGCACGCGTGAGTTGGCAACCACTTCTCAATCCTCTACCCTGGGCGGCGCCATCCGTCACATTGCGCGCGAGCAAACCACGCGGGGAATAGGGCGCAATGCTGTCACCGTGTCCGCGTTTCTCGTCGGGGTGGCCATCATGGTCGGTGTGATGGTGATGATTCGGAGTTTTCGCGATACGGTCGAAATGTGGATCGATCAGACCGTCATGGCGGATTTCATCGTAGCGCCGGCAGGGTGGCCTCATGTCCAACAAGGCGGGACTTTGAGTAACACTCTTCCTTCCGCCTGGCGAACCGAATTGGCCGCCACAGAGCATGTGACGGCCGTCGATGCCTACAGGGATGTTCGCATTGAGCTGCAGGGACGTCCGGTTGCGCTGGTGTCCCGGGATCTGGCGCTCCATGCCGCACGAAGCCGATATCTCTTTACGGAAGGGGAATCGCCGGCCATCCTGGCTCGTGCCGCAGCCGGGGAAGGGGCCATTGTTTCGGAAGTGCTAGCCAATCATCTGCATGCGACCAGGGAGAGCCGATTGTCGGTGATGACGCCTGCGGGAGAGAAATCCGTGGCTGTTCTGGGGATATTTTTCGACTATGCGACGGATGGCGGAAAAATCGTCATTGACCAATCTTTATATCGACGGTGGTGGAACGACGACGAGGTCACCCTGTTTCCCGTTTATGCCGCGCCGGACGCCGATCCCGAGCGCACTCGAAGCGCCATTCTTGAAACGCTGAGGCAGAAGTCACCCGGCGGCCTTTTGCCGACGGTGCTCAGCAATGGAGAATTGCGACGGGAAATTCTCATTATTTTCGACCGGACCTTCACGCTGACCTATGTCCTGGAGGGCATCGCAGTCATTATCGCCATGCTGGGTATCATCAATACGCTGGTCACCTCCGTCGTGGAGCGGCGCCGCGAGTTGGCGACACTTCAAGCGATCGGCGGCAGCCGTCGGCAGATTACCGCCCTGATTCTGTGGGAGGCCGGGTACCTCGGTCTGCTGGGAACGACGATGGGACTGCTCGGTGGGCTGGCCCTCGCGTGGATTCTCATTCGGGTCATCAATCGCCAATCGTTCGGCTGGACGATCCAGGCCTCATGGCCGCTTGGCCTTATGGCGCAAGTTGCCGCCATGGCGCTGATTGCATCGCTCGTCGCCGGGTTCTGGCCTGCCCGCTGGGCCGCCAGGCAACCGCTGATAGAGGGATTGCGCTATGAATGAAGGCCGACGGCGGGCTGAGTGGTCTGCCGTGATTCCTCTGTCGCCGGGACAGCATCCGCCTGAATGGTAAAGCCAAGGTCTTCGATCATTCGCCAAACCTCCGGGGCAGGCTGACCCGGCGTTGTGAGGTATCCGTTCACGAACACCGAATCCGCCGGATACAGAGCAAGAGGCTGCAGGCTGCGCAGGTTGTGTTCGCGCCCGCCGGCGATACGAATTTCTGTCCGCGGATGGAGGAAGCGAAAAAGGCACAGCGCCTTGAGGCACCGTTGCGGCGTGAGGGTATCGCAATGCTCCAACGGCGTGCCGGAAGCAGGGTGGAGGGTATTGATCGGGATCGAATCAGGTTTGACCTCACGAAGCGCCAAAGCCAGATCGATCAAGTCATCGTCTCCTTCCCCCATGCCGACGATACCACCCGAACAAATTTCAAGTCCCGCGGTCCTGGCATTCCGAATCGTTGCCAACCGGTCTTGAAAGGTGTGCGTGGTGCAGATCGAGGGGTGATAGGCCTCGCTCGTGTTCAAATTGTGATTGACCCTGTCGACGCCGGCGGCTTTCAAGTCCTTCGCCTGGCGTTCGCTGAGCAGCCCCAGGGAACAGCAGATTTGAATCGGTACTTCCTGCTTGATGGAGCGAACAGCCGAGGCGATGTCGGCAACCTCTCGATCCAACGGGCTGCGCCCACTGATGACGATGCAATACCGTTGTGCCTTTGCTGCGGCAGCCCGTCGCGCGCCTGTCACCATCTGGTCCTGTGGCAGCAAGCCATAGCGTTCGATCGGGGCCGTCGAGACGGCGGATTGTGAGCAATAGTGACAGTCTTCCTGGCAGGCGCCGCTCTTGGCGTTCATCAACATCTGCAGGCGAACCGTGGTGCCGAAGTACCGTTCTCGGACTCGGAAGGCGGCCTGTAAAAGGTCGAGCAGGTTCGAGTCCGCGGTTTGCAATACGGCGAGGCATTCCTCCCGGGTAAGCAGATCGTCGCGCAAGGCCTTGTCGGCCAGGATTTTGAAATCAGTCATGCAGGCTACTCCTCGAAGAGACGGGCCAGAATCCGGTGCTCGATCCGCATATGCTGAGCAAGGGCCTATCTGCAGAAAGAAAAAATGGCGGGAGGAACCCTACACGGTTTCAAATGGAGATGCAATGCCTTGATAGGGGATCGCGCGGATAAGCGCAGGCTGGCTATCCCGATCGGTATCAGGCTTGCTGGCATCTCGCCAGGGGAGCGCGACATAGGTATTCCATCGGCCGCATCTCCGGCAGCGCCCCGACCACTCCGCTATTTCATGATGGCATTGGCTGCAGAGATAGGGCACCACCACACGCTTCCTGAATCCAAGGGCTTTCTTAAGCTCCATCACGGCTTCATCCATCTGCTGTTTTCGAAGATGCAGATTGGCCATGATCTTATGGTAGTCGACAAGCTGTTCCTGGGTTCCGTCGAGCGTGGAAAGCACGTCGTACGCTTCATCGACCATTTCCAGCCGGTAGTAGAGCTTCCCGAGATAGAACTGGATCGCCGCGTTGTGAGGATCCTGCTGGAGTGCTTCTTGATAGACGCGAAGAATTTCGTCGGGCTCTCCCAATTCGAGAAAGAGTTCTTCCAATCGGTGGAGAATGATGACGTTTCGGGTTTTCGCATAGATCTTCTTGAGAATTTCCACTGCGTTCTTGGTCTTGCCCTCACGCACCAGGATTTCCCCGAGCCCTATGTAGGCCGGCAAAAATGTGCGGTCTTTCTTGATGGCGCCTCTGAAATATCGGCGCGCCTTGTCCGGGTGTCCGCGTTCCAGGAGTTGCCTGCCCACCTCATACATGCAGCCGACCAACAAATTGGCTTCGGCCCGCCGTTCGCTTTCGGGTAAGTTTGCTTGGGCCAGCCGGTGCTGGATCTCGAGCGCATCGCTCCACTTTTCAAGACGGATATGGAGGTCGCGCTTACGGATCAAGGCCATCAGATTATCCGGCTCAATGCGAAGGATATCCTGCAGGGTTTGAAGCGCTTCCTCATAACGCCGCGCTCCTTCCAGGTCCTTGGCCAATTCGAGCAGGACCTCCACATTTCGGTCCTCGATGCGGTGGGCTTGCTGATGGAGGCGGATCGCTTCGGCGAAGTTGCTTTCCGACCGATAGATATTGCCCAGCCACAGCAAGGAATCCGTCCGGTTCGGATCGATGACCAGGGCCCGCTCAAACAGGCTCACGGCGTCTGCGGTGCGTTTCGACATGAAAGCGTGCGTGCCGTCCCTGTGTAGAGCATCGACCTTTTCCTTCCGCCGCACCAGCCGGTTGGTGCGCCAGTTTAGGAAGACATGGGAGGTTTCTTTGATCGTCACGAGAAGAGCGACCAGAATGGCACCTAAGGCCATCGAAAGCAGGACCAATGAGACGGGGCTCAGTTCGAAGAAAGTGTCCGGGCTGGTTCGGATGGAAACTGTGCCGGGGTTCAGTTCGCGAAAATAGCTATAGAGAAAGATGCCGAGGCTCACGATGAAGATCGTGAAGAGAAGCCGAAACATGCTAGACCCGTTTCCGGGTGCGACCGGGACGTACTGCGGCCCGTGCGGGGAGGGCCGCAGTCACGGCTCGCTCTCCTGGCACCGGCACCTGTCCTGCGTCGCCCCACAGCCGTTCAAGGGCGTAGTGTTCGCGAATATCCTTTTGAAAAATGTGCACGACGACGTCACCAAAGTCCATGACGACCCATTTGGCTGACGATGCGCCTTCGATACTCAGGGGCGCCTGCCCTTGCGCGGTGAGAATGTCGCTCACATGGTCGGCGATCGCCCGCGCCTGGCGCTCAGATTCACCGGACCCGATGACCAGGTAATCGGCGACGGAGGTAAGGTCGGCGATATGCAGGATCAGGACATCGCTGGCTTTTTTGTCCAGGATAGCTCCTGCGACAGCGAGAGCCTTGGCCTTTGATTCAAGTACGATCACTATCCTCCCTATATAACCCCTCGCGAAGTATATAGGATACGACTGGGGCGGGCAACAGGTTTGCCAGAGGCAAGCCTGTCTGTGCGCGCTTCCTGATTTCCGATGCGGAGATGTTGCAGGGAGGCAGTCGCAGGAACGTCACCATTCGGCCGTCGACCGGTGCGACATCAGCTCGTCCTTGCTGCGCACTGTCCAAGTCGGCCAAGGTATGGGCCGGGATGGCCTGAAAGTACGGGAGCGATGCCACGGCTCCGAAACTGGAGGAAGGGCGCGAAATTACCACGAAATGGCAGATGTTGAACAAGGCCTCGGCATCCTTCCATGAAGGCAAATCGAGAAAGGCATCCAGCCCGATAATGAAAAATATGGCGTAGTCCGGCCCGTATTCCTGCCGGATCGCACGGACGCTGTCGATCGAATAGGATTTGCCGGGACGGCGGATTTCAAGGTCTGTCACGGCAAACTCTGGGATACTTTCGATCGCCAGTTGGACCATTCGGTAGCGATGCCGCGATGCGGCCAGCGTGCCGGGTCCTTTATGCGGGGGGTCGCCTGTCGGGATGAAGAGGACGCGGTCCAGTTGCAGGAGTTGTTGAGCGTTGTGCGCGATCGAGAGATGGCATCGGTGGATCGGATTGAAGCTGCCGCCCAAGAGTCCCAGACGCATGCGAGATGTCACATGTACAAGGTTGAATTGTGAACCGCGGACAGTAATATCCCGTCAGAGAATCACAAGATTGTCCCGGTGAATGACTTCTTCGTATTCCTGAAGACCCTGGATTTTTTGAATGTCGGTGGTTTTGAGACCCTTGATACGGACCAGCACCGCGGAAGAGAAGTTGACCAAGCCTTTCGCACATTCCTTCCCGTTGGGAGCGGCACAGGTGACCGGGTCGCCGGCGTCGAAGTCGCCTGTAATATCGAGAATGCCCGATGCCAACAGGCTCTTGCCGTTCCGCACCAATGCCTCGACGGCGCCCTCGTCCAGCCGCACCTGGCCGCGGGGGCGCAGGGTGAACGCGATCCAGTGTTTCCGGCTGTTCAGGCGTCGTTCTCGAGCAAGGAAGAGGCTGCCGCCCGGCTTGCCTGAGAGAACGTCCGGAAGCCGCCTCGGCTCTGTTCCGTTGAGAATCAAGGTGGCCACGCCATATTCCCCCACCTTTTTGGCCGCTCCGACTTTGGTGGCCATGCCGCCGGTGCCTTCGAAGGTGGATGACACACCGGCGAGCCGTTCGATGCCTTCGGTAATGTCTTGGATCAGCGGGATCAGTGTGGCGGTTGGATCTTTGCGTGGGTCGGCGGTGAAGAGTCCGTCCACATCCGACAGGATAACGAGCAGATCCGCATCCACAAGGTGAGCGACCTGAGCCGCAAGGGTATCGTTATCGCCCACGCGGAGTTCATCCACCGCAACGGTATCGTTTTCGTTGATGATGGGAATAACACCGAACTTAATCAGCGTGGTGAGGGTGTGTCGCGCATTCAGAAACCGCCGGCGGTCGGCCAGGTCTTCATGCGTCAGGAGGACTTGCGCGACGCGCAGCGACAAGGGTTCGAAGGCCTTTTCGTAGGCCCACATCAAATGACTCTGGCCTACGGCGGCGGCGGCTTGCTTGACCGGCAGGCTCTTGGGATATTCGCGCAGATCAAGCTTCTTGATCCCGGAGACGACCGCGCCGGACGAGACCACCAGCACCTCGCGTCCTTGAGCCCGTACCTGGGCAATTCCGCCGGCGAGCCGCTCGATCCGTTCTGCGCTCAGGCCGGTTTCGCGTGAAGCGACCAGGCTGCTGCCGATCTTGACGACGATCCGTTTGGCTTGTCTTAGGAGTTGGTCTCGCACGGGGCTTTCCGTAGGAGGTCCACCTGCTGGCCCATGTAACGCACGCAGTCGTCCAGCCCCTCCCGCGTGGATGCCGAGATGGGGAAAAATGCAATCTTCCGTCGCTGACAATACTTCCGAAGCTGTTCCAGCCGTTTCCCCGTGCCCTTCACGTCGATCTTGGAGGCCACGACGGCGAAGGGGCGGGCTGCAAGGGTTTCATCATAGGCCGTAAGTTCGTGGCGCATGACCTTGAAACTGGTGACAGGGTCTTCGGTCGCCCACTCGGAGATGTCCACCACATGGATCAGCAAGCTGGTTCGCTCGATGTGACGGAGAAACTGAAAGCCCAGCCCCTTGCCTTCGTGGGCTCCCGCAATCAATCCGGGGATATCCGCAATTACGAAGGTACCTTCCTCGGTCCATCGCACGACCGCCAAGTTGGGAGTCAGGGTGGTGAAGGGATAATCCGCAATCTTAGGTCGTGCCGAAGAGACGGCGGCGATCAAGGTTGATTTGCCGGCGTTCGGATAGCCGACAAGACCGACATCAGCCAGAAGTTTCAATTCAAGCCGAAGGAACCGTTCTTCGCCGGGCGTCCCCGGTTCGAAATGAGTCGGAACGCGATTGGTCGATGTGGCGAATCGGGAGTTGCCGTGGCCTCCCCGGCCACCCTTGGCGATGATGCAGGTTTCACCATCCATCGTCAGATCGGCCAGAAGTTCCAGGCTGTTGTCATCGAACAGCATGGTGCCGACGGGAACCGGAATGCATACGTCGTCGCCGGTTCGTCCATGGCAATTGCTGGCTCCTCCGGACTGGCCTTTTTCCGCTTCGTAATGTTTTTGATAGCGCAGATCCAGCAGGGTGCTGAGGCGCGTGGTGGCTTTGACGAGCACATTGCCGCCATGCCCGCCGTCACCCCCGTCCGGACCGCCGCGCGGGACGAATTTCTCCCGGCGGAAACTGCAGGCGCCGTTGCCGCCTGGACCGGCTTTCACAAAAATTTGGACTTGATCGACAAAGGTGGACATGGCGGGAATCCCCAACCGGCGTCATGGTTCGGAGCAACAGTATATCGTATCAGCCGGTTCAGGGAGAGGCTGTGCGAGCGAAGAGCAGTTGTTCCGTAAGACAAATGTGCGGGTAGGGGACGGGTCAGGCCTTCTCTGCGACCGGATAGACGCTGACTTTCTGCCGTCCGCGGCCGCCTTCGAACTTCACCACACCTGCGACGTAGGCAAATAGGGTATGGTCCCGGCCAAGGCCGACATTGAACCCGGGGAAAAATTTCGTTCCACGCTGGCGGACGATGATGGAGCCGGCCTTGATCGTCTCTCCACCGTAGGCCTTGACGCCTAGATATTGAGGATTACTGTCGCGGCCGTTCCTTGTAGAACCGCCGCCTTTGTTTGTTGCCATGGCGAACTCCTCTGTGGGTCGTTATGTCGTTTCGATCTCAGTGACCCGCAGCTGGGTAAAGCCCTGCCGGTGGCCTCTGGTCCGACGATAATTCTTACGGCGTTTTTTCTTAAAGACCGTGATGGATCTGGTACGTCCCTGGCGAATGATTTCGGCCGTCACTCGGGCGCCATCCACCACCGGGTGTCCGACGACCAAGCCACCATCTCCATGGAGCAGCCTGACCCTATCGATCTGCACGGAGTGCCCGACATCACCCGGGAGCGACTCCACCTGGAGTACGGTACCCGCTTCCACTCGATACTGTTTCCCGCCTGTCTCGATAATAGCGTACATGTGTGTCTTTCTCCTCGTCAGCAGAACGTGACTCTCTATCATAGCGGCTAAGAAAGTGTCAAGGATAAGCGCATCGAAGGATGCTGGTGGATCGCGTGGAATCTGACAACGCCGGTGCGCTGTGCGTGATGTCCCACAAGCCAAAAGCGATTCGCAACCACATTGACCGGCAATGACGTAACGACCGGTTATCTTGACGGTCATCGCGAGCCGCTGTTATGATCCCGCGCATGTTGCAAGCCAGCGAAAAAATATGGATGGATGGAAAATTCGTCGCCTGGGCCGATGCCCAGGTCCATGTGCTCACACATTCGCTCCACTATGGATTGGCAGCCTTCGAGGGGATTCGATGTTATAAGGGAAAGGTCGGATCTGCGATCTTCAGGTTGCAGGAGCATGTGGACCGCCTCTTCGAGTCTGCGCATATCGCGATGTTGGAGCTGCCGTTCGACAAGAAACAAATGACCGACGCAATCATCGAGACGGTGAGGGTCAACCGGCTGGACGCCTGTTATATCCGTCCGCTCGTCTATATCGGATATGGAGCCATGGGACTCTACCCCGGTGAAAACCCTATTCAAGTGTGTATTGCCGCCTGGAAATGGGGAACGTATCTTGGTGATGAGGCGTTGACTAAGGGAATTCGCGCCAGAGTGTCCTCCTTTACGCGTCACCATGTGAATGTGTCCATGACGCGCGGGAAAATATCCGGTTATTACGTGAATTCCATTCTCGCCAAGCGGGAAGTCAAGGCCGACGGTTATGATGAAGCCATCATGCTGGATCCTGAAGGGTATGTGGCTGAAGGAACGGGCGAGAATGTGTTTATCGTGAGGCGCGGTGTATTGAAGACGACCCCTTTGACCTCGATCCTTGAAGGCATTACGAGAAACTCCATCATTCAATTGGCGAAGGAACGCAACATTTCCGTGAGCGAGGAACGGTTCACGCGCGACGAAATGTACGTGGCGGACGAAGTCTTTGTCACCGGAACTGCGGCCGAACTCACACCGGTGATTGAAATTGACCGACGGAACATCGGTTCCGGGAAGCCAGGTCCGATCACGCAGGCGCTACAAAAAGCATTTTTTGAGATTGTCGGTGGGAAGGATTCCGCTCATCGCCATTGGTTGACCCCCGTCTAGGAGGCTAATCGGCCTCGTTTCCTCGTCCATCCCCCTCAGAAAAATCTTTCAGCAGGGCAACGAGGCCGGTGGTGGCTATTTGCCTCAACGATGTATTGTCGCGTTCGGTACAGCGAAGGAATGCAGGAACGTTAGTGAGAGGCTTCCCCGCTAGGGTGAGATTCCGTTGCAGGCGTGGTGGTCTCGGATGGCGTTGAACCAGGAGTGGTTGCGGCGGGTTTCTGGTTCAAATCGATGACGGTGGAAGAGAAATTCCGTTCCTTCGCAAGGATCGCCAAGGTGAGGGACGTAAACATGAACACGAAAGCCGTGACGACGGTGAACTTGCTGAGGAAGTTGGCCGGTCCGCGACTGCCGAATACCGTCTGGCTGGAACCGCCGAATGCCGCGCCGATTTCGGCTCCCTTGCCCGATTGCAGCAAGATGGCTCCAATCATGAGCAAGCAGACGATGACATGGATGATGACGAGTAACGTATACATGTTGAGATTAGGTCGTGGTGGGCCTGGACCCGAGAGCGACCGAAAGAAGTGTAGCAAATGAGACCGGGTCTAAACAAGCCCCGCCCACGAGCGCGCCGTCGATTTCTTCGGACATAAGAAAATCGGCAATGTTCTGCGGCGTGACGCTGCCTCCGTAGAGAATGCGGACCTGCCTGCCGCTGTCCGATCCGCTGAGCTCGTCGATGGTGCGACGGATCAATCGATGGACCGGTATCGCTTGATCCGGCGAGGCGGCTCGGCCGGTCCCGATGGCCCAGACAGGCTCGTAGGCGATCGTCATCGATCCGAGAGATTCCGTCTCGACTCCCGCCAGTCCGGCGCGGACTTGACGCTGGATGACTGCGTCGGTCTGGCCTGCATCGCGCTCCTGCAGCGTTTCTCCCACGCAGAGGACCGGCCGAAGTCCACATCGGATTGCCGCCAGGACTTTCTTGTGGACCCAGGTATCCTGCTCTCCAAAATACTGCCGTCGCTCGGAATGCCCAACGAGGACAAACCGGCAGCCAAGGTCCTTCAGCATCGCGCCCGACACTTCGCCGGTGAAGGCTCCTTTTTCTTCCCAGTAGAGATTTTGAGCGCCGAGCATAAAAATCGAAGAAGGGCCGAGCGCCTCCCGTGCCGCTTGCAAGGCAGTAAACGGAGGGGTGAGGCCGACTTGAACGCCATCGAGGTCTGTCACCTTTTCCGCAAGCTGGCGAACGAACAGCGCCGCTTCAGACGCAGTTTTGTTCATTTTCCAGTTGCCGACAATGAAGCGTGTTCTCACAGGATTCATGCGTTAGTCGAGGGATGTGAGGGGTTACGGCTTGCGATTGGGAAGCGCGGCCAAACCGGGGAGTATCTTGCCTTCTAAGAGTTCCAGCGCGGCGCCGCCGCCGGTTGAGATGAACGAGATGCTTTCCGATTCACCGGCTCGATGGATGGCGAGAGCCGTTTCCCCTCCGCCGACGATGGTCAAGGCATAGGCATTGGCCACGGCATGGGCCATCGCAAGAGTTCCTCTGGCGAAGGCATCGACTTCGAACATGCCCATCGGACCATTCCAGAGAATGGTTTTGGCATCCTGAACGGCTTCCGAAAACAGCTTGACGGAAGCAGGGCCGATATCCAACCCGTACCATCCTTTGGGAATCTCCTGAACCGGGACGATCTTGGTTTCGGCGCCCGGCTCCCTGCCGGCCGCTACGACACAGTCTACGGGAAGATAGAATTTGACGCCGCTCGAAAAAGCATGGTCTTGGATTCCCTTGGCGAAGTCGAGCATATCGTTTTCAACAAGGGAGTTGCCGATCTCAAGCCCCATGGCCTTCAAAAAGGTAAAGGCCATACCCCCGCCGATAATGACCTTGTCTACCTTTTTCCCGAGGTTCTCAATCACCCCGATCTTGCCGGATACCTTTGCTCCGCCGAGAATGGCGACAAACGGCCGGACGGGATTTTCAACGGCTCCCTCCAGATATTCGATCTCTTTCTTAAGCAGATAGCCGGCGGCCGCCTCAGAAATGAATTGTGTAATGCCGACTGTGGAGGCATGGGCCCGGTGAGCCGCTCCGAAGGCATCATTAATATACACATCGGCAAGGGAAGCCAGAGCCTTGGAAAATTCGTCGTCATTTTTCTCTTCCCCCGGATGGAACCGGAGATTTTCCAACAACATGACATCGCCCGGCTTCATCTTGGCAACGAGGTCTTCGACGACGGGGCCGATGCAGTCCGGAGCGAAAATCACTTCTTTGCCGAGGAGGCGTTGGAGGCGCTTCGCGATGGGGGCCAAGCTGAACTTCGCCTCGAATTTTCCATTCGGCCGTCCGAGATGCGAGCAGAGAATGACCTTGGCACCCTCGTCGACGGCGCGATTGATGGTCGGGAGCGTGGACCGTATCCTGGTGTCGTCGGTGATCTGCAGTGATTCGTCGAGCGGGACGTTATAGTCGGCGCGAATGATGACACGTTTGCCGCGAAGTTGAACATCCTCAATGATTCGCTTGCGAATTTTCATGGCAGGTCCTCAATCCTCCGTGGCAAGCCGCAGCCGATTTCAGGTTCGGCCGACATGAACGTCAAAGAATCTTTCGTTGAGTACGTCAGGACCCCTTGGCGACGATGAACGTGATCAGGTCCCGCACGCGGCAGGAGTAGCCCCACTCATTATCGTACCAAGCGATGATCTTGACGAGCCGCTTGTCGATGACTGTGGTCAGCGGGGCATCCAAGGTGGCGGAATGGGCATCGCCTTTTTGATCGATAGAGACAATGGGGGCCTCGGAATAAGCCAGGATTCGCTTCATCGGGCCTTCAGAAGCCTTCTTGAATGCCGCATTGACGGTGGCCACATCACAATCTCGTTCGGTTTCGACGGTGAGATCCACCAGCGAGACATTAGGAGTCGGCACACGAATGGCCAGTCCATCCATTTTGCCCTTGAGTTGGGGGAGGACAAGATGGAGCGCCTTCGCCGCGCCGGTGCTGGTCGGTATCATCGACAGAGCCGCGGCCCGAGCGCGCCGAAGATCTTTGTGGGGGAGGTCAAGCAATTGTTGATCGTTCGTGTAGGAATGAATCGTCGTCATGATGCCGTGTTTGATGCCGAAGTTTTCGAGCAGAACTTTGGCAACCGGCGCCAGGCAGTTGGTCGTGCAGGAGGCGTTGGAGACAATGTGGTGAGTTTTGGCATCGTAGACCTGCTCGTTGACGCCGAGTACCACCGTGGCATCGGGATCTTTTGCGGGGGCGGAAATGATGACGGTCTTCGCCCCGGCGGAGAGATGTTTGCCCGCTCCCTCCCGGTCGGTGAAACGGCCGGTGGATTCCACGACGAGATCAACCCCCATCGCCTTCCAGGGAAGCTCTTTGGGATCCTTGATGGCTAAGACTTTGATGGCTCGTCCGTCGACGATGAGCTGGTCGTCCTTGGCCTCAACGGAAGACTCGAGGGTGCCGTGGATCGAATCATACTTGAGCAAATAGGCCAATGTCTTGGCATCGGTGAGATCGTTGATGGCGACAAATTCCAGGCCGGCATCTCCCAAAGAAGCACGAAGAACGTTGCGGCCGATGCGTCCGAATCCATTGATGCCGATACGTGTGGTCATGGGGCTAAGTCCTCAAGAATTAAGCGGTTGAACTGAATAGGTCTGGGGGCGATAGTACTGACCGGGTATCTGTGTGTCAAGCGGACAAACTGCCGTCCCAGGCACGGTGTTTTTGACCTATGTCCTGAGTCCATGCCGCTGGCACCGGCTTGCCTTGTCTGCATGGAGGAGGTCGGGTAGAGTCTGGCTTCCTGAACATTCACCCGTGGTGGATCCTGATGCAATCTGAACCACTTCAGCGAGAGGCAGCCAAAGTTTTGGAATGGGCTAAATTGTTGGATATCCTGGCTTCCCATGCCCAGTCGACCTCCGGAGCGGAGCAATGCCGGTCGCTGCGGTTGGAACGAGACCTTGCGCAGGCCCAGGCGCGCCAGCAGGAAACCTCCGACATGATGCTGTTGAAAACCGGCGTCGATCCCTTTCCATCGTTGCGTTTTCCCAACGTGGCTGAATGGTTGGGGCGGGCGGCCAAGGGGGCCTGTTTGGAACTGCATGAGTTACGGGACATTGCGCTGGTGCTGGAATTGATCGATGACGTACAGCGGTATCTCTCACGTCACCAACCGGATGCGCCGGCTCTGAGCGCGATGGCCGCACAGTTCGGACCGGTGAGCGAGTACCGCCCGCTGAGAGCCGCATTGAATGCCGCCATCGATCGAGACGGATCCCTGCGTGAATCGGCCAGCCCTGAATTGCATCGGTTGATGCATCGCGCCAACGAGCTCAAACAGCACATGCGGCATCGTCTCGATCAGATTTTGCACTCACGCCGGTATGAGGATGTGCTGCAGGAGGACTATTTCGCGCAACGAGAAGGGCGGTACGTGGTCCCGATCAAGACCGACATGCAGGGGAAAATTCCCGGCATCGTGCACGATGTGTCGGCGAGCGGCGCCACTGTGTTTCTGGAGCCCCGCGAGCTCGTGGAGCTCAATAACTCCATCAAGGTTGTGGATCTCGAAGTGGATCGCGAGGTGCGGAGGATTTTGCGCGAGCTGTCCGCCATGATCGCTCCCCACACCGCCGAGCTCGAGGGGGGCTTTGCGTTGCTCGGACAGCTCGACGCCATTTCGGCGAAGGCCGGGTTGAGCCAGCAGCTGCATGCCGTTCCACCGCGTCTCAATACCGAGGGCCGCATTCTGCTCAGGCAGGCGCGGCATCCCTTCCTGGTCCTGACTAAAGAGCAAGTGGTGCCGAACGATCTGGCGCTCGATGAAACGGTGCGGGTGCTCATCATTTCCGGTCCGAACACCGGTGGGAAAACCGTCGCGTTGAAACTCCTCGGCCTGTTCTCATTGATGGTGCGCTGTGGCCTTCATCTTCCCTGTGCGGAGGAATCTGAAATGGCCGTCTTCCCGTCAATCTATGCCGATATCGGCGATGCGCAGGATCTGGCGCGGGATCTGTCCAGCTTTTCGGCCCACATCACTCAAATGGTGCAACTGCTGAAGGAAGTCTCTGAAGGAATGGAAACGGGCGGGAAGGATGCCTCTACACATCCCGGCCGGGCCTTGGTGCTCTTGGATGAACCGGTCACCTCCACGGATCCGGCGGAGGGCGCGGCGCTGGCAAGCGCTCTGCTGTGCCGATTGGCGGCAACAGGCGTCAAGGTGGTGGCCACGACTCACTATAGCCTGTTGAAAGCTTTGGCTCAGGACAATGCCGGCTTCGCCAATGCGAGCGTCGAATTCAACCTGGACAGCCTCTTGCCGACCTATCGCTTGATCCCCGGGCAGCCGGGCGGGTCCGCGGCGATCGAAATTGCCGGGCGCCTCGGGATGGACCAGTCGCTGTTGGAGGATGCGCGAGCGCGTCTGCAGGGGGATAACCGGCTTTTGGAAACCTTGCTGAACGATCTACAGGACAAACAGAGGCGCTTGAACGATGACATGGTTGCCGCGAGCCGGGCGAAGCAGGCCGCCGAAGAGGCCGCGCAGGAAGCTCAGCAGATGCTGGCATTCCTGCAGGAATCAGAACGGGATGAACGGCAGGGCTTCAAAAAGAAACTATCCCAGGAGTTTCAGCGGGCCAGGGCGGCGGTCCAGGCGACGCTCGATGAGCTGAAGCGCGATCAAAAGCTGCTCAAGGCGAATGAAACCAAACTCCGGCTTACTCAACTGGAGCAGGACGCGAGGCGCGGGGCAGGTGAACCACATGAACCGATTCCGGTGGGTCAACTCTCGGTCGGCGACATGGTGGAGGTCGTCGGGCTCGGCATCACCGGAACCTTGCTGGAGAGTCCGCAAGGAAAAAAACGGGTACGTCTGAAAGTCGGTGAAGGAGAAATTCTAGCCAATGTGGCCGGCCTGGCGGGGATCGCGCGAGATCATCAGCCATCTCGTAGGGAGCCGAGCAAGGGGATGCCAGTCCCCGTGAGGCGGGGCAACCAGGCGCTTGCTCCTGAGGATATTCAAGAAACGTTCGATGTGCGGGGCCAGACGGCTGACGAAGCCCTGGATATCCTCGTGGCCGGTCTCGACCGGGCGATCCTGGGAGGGGGCCCCTTCGTGCGCATCATTCACGGGCATGGGACCGGCCGGCTCAGGACGGCGCTGCGGGACTATTTGAAGGCATCCCCCTATGTGGTGACATTCCGAGCTGGCGATCGCGCAGAAGGGGGAGACGGAGTCACGATTGTGCAGCTGCGATAAACGGGAACATTTCACCAAGGGAAATTCTGTCGGTTGTCCATAATCCGAGAGGGCTTTAACCGATGGTCTCAAGCGGCGAGGAGTGAAGCCAGTTTGCCACTCTGCCCATGATCAGTCTGTCGCAGCGGGGTGAAAGCGAAGCCTGCAAATGGTTCCCTTCCCCAGGCTGCTGGCCACGGTCAGGGTGCCGCCGTTATCTTCGACGAGCCGTTTGACGTTGGTGAGGCCGAGACCGGTTCCATAGTCCTTGGTCGTGAAGAAGGGCTCGAAAATGCGTGGGAGATCATCGGGGGCGATGCCGTTTCCGCTATCGCCCACTTCGATTTCCACGTCGCCCTGTTCCCCGAGGCGGGTGGTTACGGTAAGATTCCCTCCATCCGGCATCGCTTCCCGCGCATTGATGAGGAGGTTCATCAAGGCCTCTTTGACCTGTTCAGGATCGACATGAACCGTGGGAAGGTTGTTCCCGAACCGCTGTTGGACTCTGATGCGTTCATGTGCGCCTTGCGCTTCCCACTGCCGCAGTGCGGCGAGCGCCACATCTTCCGCAGAACCAGTCTTGAAGTCGGGCGGCTTTTGTCTGGCATAGCGGAGGAAGTCATGCAGGCGATGCGAGAGCTTGTCGACCTCATCGATAATGTAGCGGGCCATTTCATGGCGAAGGGGCTCTTCCTGCGGACCATCCATCACCATTTGCGCGCTACTCCGGATGACGCCGAGGGGATTCCGGAGATCATGGGCCAAGGCGGCGAGAAGCTGTCCCACTGACGCCAATTTTTCCTGCCGGATCAGCTCATGTTGCTGCGAACGGATCGTTCGAAGATTTTCCTCCAGCACCTGTCGCATGGCCGCGAAGCTCTTGGCCAAATCTTCGATCTCATCTCCGGTTCGATATTCCTGCGGCAAGCCTGGAAGAAACCCCGTACCGATAGGGCTGTCCGGCGGCGCCGCGAGTTTGTGCCGAAGCCCTTCGGCTTCCCGCTGGAGTGCCGCGAGCGGTCTCACGATACGGTACCCGACGAAAAACCCACATGTAGAAAGGACAACCACGAGCCCAAAACCGATCATCCCGACCGTCAGCAGCAGGGAATAGATCGGCGCATAGGTTTCTTCCGGAGCCTGCCGGACGAAGGCGTACCACCGGTTGGCACCCAGGCTGGAAGGAGTCAGCATGTGACTGAAGGGGACCGGCGCAGCCCCGACGATCGCGTCGCGGCCGCCATGCGCGTCATCGTCCGCCACAAGCCATAAAGGGTGATCCAATGTCAGGCGGCTCAGCAATGCAGGGGGAATCAAATGTGCCGTCGGAGGGAGAACGGGGCAGATCAAGGGAGTTCCCTGTGTATCGAGCAGCATGCCGTGGCCGGTGTTTCCGACATGGATCGGGAGGATCATCTGTGTGAGGAGATTGCGGCGAATCGTCAGCCCGACCGCACCGATAGCGGCGCCTCGTAGTTCATCGACAATGGGCACTGCGACTTGGAACACATAGTCGCCGGACCGGGCATCATGCGCCAGGCTGCTCACATAGTAGGTACCGGCCGCGGCACGCATGGCTTCACGCCACCAGGCTTGGTCTGCCTGCTGATGCGGCAGGCTCTGGTCCGTCGAAGCGACGACAGTCCCCTGCTGATCGGCAATGGTGACGTGCACATAATGCCTCGACTCATGCAGCCATTCTTCGAGGTAGGCCGACGTGTCCGGTGCGCCTGCTTCCTGCGGCTGATTCCGTGATGAATGGCTCTCGGCCGCGCCGGCGGGACCTGCGCGTTGATTCGCGAGCATGACCGGCTGCCTGACATGCAGGGGGACTAGAGCCAGCCGGATTGTGCGATCGATTTCATTATCGACGGCGGTAGCCAAGCGAATAGCGGTGACACGGGCGATTTCTTCGAAGCTCTCCCCAATGGCTTGCTTGAGACTGGCGGTGCTTGAGCGGTAGGTCGCCCAAAGCGCCACCATGCCGGGCACGATGCCGACGATCAGCAGCGCGAAAAAAAGCTTTCTCTGCAGTCCACCGGTCCGTCTAGCGGGACGCATCAGCCTGGAGGCTGCAACAGGTTATGTTTCACCATTCGATAGCGAAGCGTATTGCGAGTGATCTTGAGGAGGCGGCTGGCCTCCGACACGTTGCCGCCGGTCTTGTCCAAGGCTTCCTGCAGCATCCTTTTTTCGATTTCCTCGACCGAGAGTCCTAGAGAGAGGAGCGATGGAGCGTCTCCCGGCACCTCCATGGGGCGGCCGCAAAAAGCTTGCAGCGAGGCCGGGAGATGTTCACGCGCCACCTCTTCTTGTTTGCAGGTGATGGTCAGCCACTCCACGACATTGTGGAGTTCCCGCACATTGCCCGGCCAGGGATATTGTCGGAGAAGGGCGAGAGCGTCCGCCGCAATGCCCCTGATTCGACTGCCGCGTTCCCTGCGGGCCCGGTCCAGGAACTGGGTCAGGATCGGCTCGATGTCTTCCGGCCGTTCGCGCAGTGCCGGGATCCGGAGTTGGTACACGTTCAGCCGGTAGTAGAGGTCCAGGCGGAAGCGGCCGGCCTTGATGAGATCGGGCAATTCCTGGTTGGTTGCGGCGATGATGCGAATGTCTACGGCGGTACTGCGGACGCTGCCCAACGGTTCGATCACATGTTCTTCGAGAACGCGCAAGAGCTTGGCCTGCGCCGTCAGACTCATTTCGCCGATTTCGTCCAAGAACAGCGTGCCGCGATCCGCCATCTGGAAACGTCCAGGCTTGGCCTTTTTCGCGTCGGTAAAGGCGCCTTTCTCATAACCGAATAACTCGGATTCGAGGAGATGCTCGGGAATGCCCGCGCAGTTCAGCGCTACCATCGGTCCCTGGGCGCGCGGGCTGGAGAGGTGAATGGCGCGGGCGAGAAGATCTTTTCCGGTGCCGCTCTCTCCGGTGATGAGCACGGTGGCGTCGGTCTGCGCCACCTCTTGGGCGAGCCGCTTCACGAGTTCCATTTGTTTGGAGCAGCTGACCATCCGGTCGAAGCCGAACTGCTCCTGCAGACCTGCCCGCAGGTCGCGATTCTCGCGGGCGAGCCGGCGAACCTGCAGCGCACGGGCGATGACGATCTTCAGCTCGTCGTTGTCCACGGGCTTGGAAATGTAATCGTAGGCGCCCTTCTGCATGGCCTCGACGGCGGACTTCACGGTTCCATAGCCGGTCACGATGAGAACCGGCACATCGGGCAGCTGCTGCCTGGCGGCCTCCAGGACGTCCATCCCGGACAGATTACCCAATTGGAGATCGGTGATGATCATGTCGAAGGCTCCGTGGTCCTGGATCAGGCGGATCGCTTCGGCGGCGGAACGGGCCAAGAGCAGCTGATATCCGGCAGGCTTCAGCACCAGCTCCAGGAGCCGTCGCATCCGTTCTTCATCTTCGACGATCAGGAGGGTTGGCGCTTGCATGTTGTCGCAACCGGCCGAGGCAGATCCTCGCAAAGGAGAGGACAGCAGACGTAGCCTATCACTATCTGCTCGGGAGAAACAGAGGGCGAGCGTCAGCGGGAATCGACATTCCTTCGAGGCGCCGCGGGCCTCGCTATCCTCGGAGCTTGAACCCGTTCTCCAATGCCCAGGACAGGTTGCGTTGAAGTCCAAGATATTTCGCGCGGCGGATGGGGCTCTGTTTGAAGGTGGCGGCAAAGGTCTGCTCGTTCATCCGGGACAGGGCCAGCAGGGAGGGCGCCCTGGTCAGCTCCGTGGGCTGGAAGCCCGGTTCCCCGGTCGGTTCCGCCTGCATGTTGTAGGGGCAGATGTCCAAACAATCGTCACAACCAAAGATTCGGTTGCCAAGGTTCCGGCGGAGCTCATCCGGGACAGGCGGTTCGGCGCCGCGAAGTTCGATGGTGAGATACGAGATGCAGCGCCCGGCATCGACGACGTACGGCTCGGTAATCGCGCCTGTGGGACAGGCCTGCAAACAAAGGGTACAGGTCCCGCATAGATCGGTTCCCGCCTCATCGGGTTGCAATTCCAGGGTCGTCAGAATTTCGCCCAGTAGCAGCCAGGAGCCAAATTGTGGAGAGACCAGATTGGAGTGCTTGCCGATCCAGCCGAGACCGGCTTGCTGGGCCCAGGCCTTTTCCATGACCGGCCCCGTGTCGACATAGGCGCGGTTGTGGCTATCCGGAGCCAGTGTGCTGATACGTTCAGTCAGTTGGGCCAGCCGGTTTCCCAGGATGTGATGGTAATCGGCGCCCCAGGCATAGCGGGCGATGCGGCCGTTCCCCGAACGCTCGTCCGCCCGATGTTCCGTGTAATAATTCATGCCGACCGAAATAATAGAACGGCAGCCGGGCAGCACCAGGGCCGGATCCGCCCGACGTTCTGGGTCACGGGCCATCCAGGCCATGGTGGCCTGGAATTCACGTCTGAGCCATTCGCGCAAGCGGTTGAGGAGATCGCCGGCGGGGGAGGGATATTCACGGTCGGGCACTTGGTCTGATTTTTCCGGCAGCATGCTGATGCCGACGGCATCGAATCCCAGATCGCGGGCGGACTGTTTGATGGCGGATGTGAGGGCGGCGGACATCACTGTCTCGAGCAATCGAACCGCACCATGAACTGCCCGGTGCATTGGTTGGAATCGCAGCGGGTACAGCGGCCGGTAATGCGAGTCTTCCAGTCGGTGGCTTTTTCGTCGAATGTGCAGAAGGTGCGGCCTGCTTTGGAGACGGTCGTCCAGGGTTTATTGGTGCCTGGAAACTGAGCGATGACGCAACCGGCCGGAATCGGCACAAGGCATTGATGCGCGGGGTCGCCCTTCGCCATGCCGAAACTGCAGGATTGCTCCGTCGTCGCGGAGGAATCGGTCGGTGATTGTGCCTGTCCAGTTGCGGGAATCATGCATAGCACGATGACTGCGCTCATGAGGACATAGAAAAGTCGGCGTGATCGTCGATGCATTGAGAAGACGCTCCTTGCGGCGCGCATCGTAGCACAGTCATGGTTACTTGAACCAACCGGATCGCCAAGAATTCCACCGGCCGGTTTCAAGGTGCTCGCACTGCGGCTCCTCAACAAGTATACTTCTGCAGTGATGCGGAGAGCCGGCGATCCACAGCACATCCCGCACTTTCTGTGGAGGCTGCAATGTTGACTGTTTCATGAAATTTTTTGGCCGTCGGTACATTCCGCACGATTGACCTGCCATGTTGCGTCTCGTCTTCTTTCTCATGATTCTGATCGGCAGCCTGTTCGGCGGTCAGCTCCCTGTAGCGATCATGGAGGCAGCGGAAGTCGGCCCGGCTCCGCTCCTGCGCGCGCTCGTCGTCCAGCCGGACCCGGCCGGGGGCGTTCGGGCCACCGCGACCTTGCTGTTTCCAGGCAGTCCCGCCATTCTCCACTCGATCCTGACCGAGTACCGCAAATGGCCGGAACTGTTTGAAACCCCCATGCGATTGGCGCATCTGGAAGAACAGGACGATCGTGTTCTCACCGAGTTCTATATTTCCCACGCGCTGTTGCCCGGAGAGCAACGGCTGCTCTGTGAGTCGAAGACTCTACCTGGGGGCGGGCTTGTCACCGACCTCATGGGAGGAGATTTCAAACGATACCGCCGAATGTGGAAGTGGCAACCGGCCGGCAGTGGAGATCAGACGCGGGCGGAGTTTGAGCTGCTGGTCGAGGCGAATACCATCGTGCCCGATTGGTTGGTCGCGGTCGCGATGGAGCGGGAGCTCAATGCGCACTTCCGCCTCCTGCGCCAGAAGGCGCTGGCCTACCTCACGCCGGAAAAGTAAAGGTGGAAAGTTCGGCTTTTTCCAGGCCTTGCTTGACGAACGCGCTGATCTCCAACCCCCGTTCAATGCGTTGCACGTCTTCCGGTCTGGTTTTGGTGCTCGGGTGCAGAGGCACGAAGAGCTTGCAGCAATCCTGGTCCGGCTCGATCGAGGTGGCATAGCTGCCGAGCTGCTGGGCCTGCTCGGTAATCTCAACCTTGTCCATCCCAATGAGCGGGCGAAGAAGCGGGAGTTCCGTCGCCGCCTCGACTACCGATAAATTCTCCGGTGTTTGCGAGGCGACCTGCCCGAGGCTATCGCCGGTCACCAGCGCCCAGCAGCCCTCGCGCCTGGCCAATTCTTCCGCGATTCGCACCATGATCCGCCGGTACAAGACGACGCGGAAGGCGGCTGGGGCATGGGCCACGATCTCGCGTTGAATCTCGCCGAACGGCACGATGTAGAGACGCGAGTAATATTGGTAGGCAGTGAGCAATTGGACCAGCTCCTGTACTTTCTCTTCCGACGCCCGGCTGACCAGCGGACGACCCGAAAAATGCACGAAGACCGCCTTGCAGCCCCGTTTCATCATGCGGTAGGCCGCGACGGGGGAGTCGATTCCGCCTGAGATCAGGCAGGCGACTTTCCCGCTGGTGCCGACCGGCATGCCGCCCGGCCCAGGCAGTTTCTTTGCCGCCACATGGGCCTCCCGGGTAAGCAGCTCGATATGCAAGGTAAGGTCCGGCTGCTTCAGCTTGACTGTTTTCCCGGTGACCATACAGAGGTGCCTGCCGACCTCGCGCTCGACATCCATCGAAGTCATCGACAGCCGCTTATCCGCGCGTTTAGCTGTCACGCGGAATGTATTGAATGCCTGGTCGGAAACTTGGCGTTCCGCAATCTGTTTCAACGCCGTCAGATCCGGTGCGCCCAGATCCAGCGGGACGGATTCAGTCAGCAGGAAGTTCGACAGGCCGCAGATCCGGCGCAGTCGCTCGGCGACGCGGCCGGACGAGATGTGATCGGGTATCGTAATCCGGATGCGTCCCTGCAAGGACTCGATTCTCCGGATCTCCAGATCCTTCAAGGCCAGGCGGAGATTGCGGACGAGCCGTTGTTCAAAGAAATCGCGGTTGCGCCCTTTGAGGGCGAGTTCGTGGTAATGGACGATCGCGCAGCGCATGCTCTCGGTCGCTGAAAATTCCTCCCGCGGCGTTCTCAGTCGCTTGTCCTTCTTCACGTACCGCAACGGTACGCTCTGTCGGCCAAGCTCCCTGCGGCCTTGCCGGAGGAACTTTTGAGCGGCCTCCTTCTTAGGTTAATGCGGATGGTGTTGGGTCGAAAATCGCTTGACGCAGTGCTAATTACAGGATGCTGAAAATGGCCGCTGCTTCGCTTTCGACTCACCTGGGAGAGTCAAATCCGATGGTCATTCGCTTCAAGAAAGCGCTCGACATCGATGGCGGCCATGCAGCCGGAAGCGGCGGCCGTGATGGCCTGGCGATACTCTGTGTCATGGACATCGCCCGCGGCGAATACGCCGGGGATGCTCGTCGCCGTCCCCCGTGAGGTGAGCAGATATCCATGCTCATCCATATGGAGCTGCCCTTTGAACAGGCCTGTATTGGGTCGGTATCCGATAGCGACGAAAATCCCGCTGCAGAACAACTCCGATGAAGCACCAGTCACCACATTCCTGAGACGCACGCCGGTGACCAAGTCTTGCCCGAGGATCTCTTCGACAACGCTGTTCCACGCAAAGGAAATTTTTTCGTTCTTCATGGCCCGGTCCTGCATGATCTTGGAGGCTCGCAGCTTGTCCCGCCGGTGGACCAAGGTGACCATGCGAGCGAATCTGGTCAGGAAAATGGCTTCTTCCAGCGCGCTATCGCCGCCGCCCACGACCACCAGATCCTTGCCACGGAAAAAATACCCGTCGCAGGTCGCGCAAGTGGAGACACCGTAACCCGTGAGTCGCGATTCGTTCGGCAGGCCAAGATGAATTGACGAGGCGCCTGTGGCGATGATCAGGGTGGCAGCCTCAACGGTCTGTTCCTCGTCGATGGTCAAGCGAAAGGGACGGCTGCTGAGATCAACCGCCGTGACATCGCCGGCCAGAAATTCCGTGCCGAACCGTTCCCCCTGCGCCCGCATCTCCTTCATCAATTCGGGTCCCATGATGCCCTTGGAAAAGCCCGGATAGTTTTCAACCTCCGTGGTTGTGGTCAACTGTCCGCCCGATTGCCAGCCTTCGATGAGCAATGGAGACAAGCTCCCCCGTGCGGCATAAATCGCCGCAGTGAGCCCGGCAGGACCGGATCCGATGATGACAACCTGTCGCATGAGCGGATGCTAACACACCGAAGCGACGAGGGAAAAGCGGCGGGTTACAAGGCTGCGGAAGAACTGGTGAGCCTGCCGGGACAGGCTCTCTCTCCTCATGGGTGGTAACGTTGAAGGTCTGAATGATGCGAGAACGACGCTGGCGGAGTTTTTGAGCCTCCTGCTATGCGAGTTCGCGCAGCTCGCGATAGAGCCGTCTGACCTGGGTGAGCAATCGCGAACGTGGAATCGTGCCGTCCAGGAGATAGTCCGCGGCCGCAGCCTTCCGACCAATCGGCATTTGGCTCCGGCTGCGGCGGAGGGCTTCGGCGCGGGTGAAACCGTTGCGTGTCTTGAGCCGGGCGACCTGCGTCTCGCGATCCGCCGTGACGACGACGATGCGGTCCACCCGTCGATCGACTCCGGCTTCAAAGAGCAAGGGAACTTCATAGAGGATGACGGCCCGAGGGTGCCGGCGTTGGATGGCCTTGGCGAGCTGTTCCTGCATCTCGGCCACATGAGGATGGATAATGCGCTCCAACCGGCGCAGTTTGGCTCTGTTGCGGAACACGATCCGGCCGAGAGCTGCCCGGTTGAGGGTGCGGTCCGCATTGAGGATCTGTTTGCCGAACGCCTTGACGATCGCCCGCCAGGCCGGCCTATCCGGTTCGACCGCCCGATGCGCCAGCACATCCGCATCGATGATATGGGCACCGCACCGCTCGAACATTTTGGCGACGGTGCTTTTGCCGGTTGCCACGCCGCCGGTAAGGCCCACGAGAATCATAACGCGGGACCATAACATGGGGGGGCGGACCTCGCAACGATCGCTGATTGACTTCTCGCCATGCCCGGCGGTATGACCTGCCTATGTCGATGCTCAAATTCCTTGTCCTGTGCCTGGTACTCAGCAGCGCGAGCCATGCTTCCTTGTGGGCGGAGGAGTCTGTCGGGATCGAACCGCAGCAGATCGTGGTCGCATTGGACGGCTCGGGTCAGCACCGGTCCATTCAGAATGCGGTGGATGCGGCCAAGAAGGGCGATACGGTTTTTATCAAGCCCGGCGCCTATGCCGAGGATGTGACGATCCATAGCAAGGAGAAGATTCGCCTGATCGGCGCGGGGATGGATGAAGTGACGATCCTGGGGCGTGAGCAGGCGGGGGTCTTCCATGTCGGCAAGTGGCCCTACGGGGCGACCGATATCGAGATTGCGGGCATCACGATCAACGAACATGGCGGTCATGCCATGGGCATCTTCAACGGGCACGGCATATTTCTGCATCATGTGCGTGTGAAAGGAATGCTGTTTACCCAGCAGGTGGAAGATGTTCGCATCGAGAACTGCATCATCGGGGGGAGTGAAACCACCGGGGTGCAATTTGCGAATTCCCAGGCGGTCCTCCGGGGAAATTTCATCCACGATAACGATCATGGGGTCAGCGTCGCGGGGAAGTCCGATGTGCGGCTTGAACGGAATATCGTTACTCGAAGCCTGTTTGAGGCGGTTATCGTCAATGATCAGTCCCGGGCGGCGCTCGTCGGTAACACGCTCGTGAAGAATGGCGGCGGCGCCGCCTTTCTAGGGACTTCGCAGAACGAAGTCTCAGGCAACATTGTGAGCCTGAATACCTATGGTTTTGTCGTGGGACCCTCCAGCCGGGTCGCGTTGTCTTACAATGCCATGCACAACACGGAATCCAACTACCTCCGGCCAGGAACACCCAACCAACCGGCGCCTGACCTGAAGCCCGATTCGGATTTGACGGTGGATCCACGGTTCGTTGACACGGCCCGAGACGATTTCCGGCTCTCTGCCGATACGGCTCTGATTAAAATCGGTGGATTTCCGTACCTCGGTGCGTTGCCTCCCCTTGCCCGATCACAGTAGTTCCAGAAGAAAGCGATATCAAATTCAGCGGTTAGACTCTTCGTCCGGCCGAAGCGCTTCGTATGCTATGCTTTCATGGTACGTAGTGCTTCGATATCCATCCGGTGTGGCTCAAGAATTGCTGCATTGGGACCGACAAAGGACTGGAGGTAACAGGTGGCCAGCTATCGACCGGATCTGGAAAAGCGTAGTGCCGACGGTATTCCCAACCTGGCGGAGGTGGAATCCGGCAAGCTCGTGGGCGCGATCCTACCGATGTCCGAACAGGCGCAACTGCAGTTGCGGGACAGCATCGAGGTCATTGATTACCTCATGAATCAAGAAAGCGTCGTCTGGAGTTAGCATGTTCACGCCCTGAGTTGTTCTTGCTTCCTCCCCGATTCCATTTGCCGTTCGGCATCCGGTTTCTTCTCCGTTCACAATCATGGTTCTTTCCCTCTCGTAAGGATTCGTCTGTTGCTTCGGCCCTGTCGTAGGGTCGACCCTCGTCTTACGTTAGAGCGGGCAACTGAAATCCATCAAATCTCTGTTGAATCTTTCCAGGGCCGCGTGCATGCTGGCGGCTGTTTGAGCTACGTGTTTTCTTACGGGACAGGAAAGGCTTTGAGTCATGTCGATATCTTCTGAACAGGAGCCGCTGCGTTCCCAATCGGCGGAGCAGCGACGGCTCGATGAGGATGATATGCGCCGGCAACATTGGAAACGCTGGGGTCCCTATGTCAGTGAACGGGCCTGGGGGACAGTCCGGGAGGATTACAGCCCTTACGGCACGGCTTGGGAAGCGGTTCCACACGACCATGCCCGATCGAAAGCCTATCGTTGGAATGAAGACGGTTTGGCGGGAGTATGCGATCGGCATCAGTACATCTGCCTGGCCCTGGCCCTCTGGAACGGACGAGATCCCATTCTGAAGGAGCGAATGTTCGGCTTGACGGGGAATGAGGGCAATCACGGAGAAGACGTAAAAGAGTATTATTTCTATCTCGACTCCACGCCGACACATTCCTACATGAAGTTTCTCTACAAGTATCCCCAAGCAGCGTTTCCCTATGCTCGATTGGTCGAAGAAAACCGCCGGCGCGGGCGCCACGAACCGGAGTTCGAATTGCTTGATACGGGAGTCTTCGACGACGATCGGTACTTCGACGTGTTTGTGGAATATGCCAAAGCGTCGCCGGAGGACGTACTGCTGCGCATTCAGGTCATCAACCGCGGTCCGGACCCCGCTGAGCTGGCGGTGCTGCCGACCCTGTGGTTTCGCAATACCTGGTCGTGGGGACTTGATGTGCGCCGTCCGCGCATGCGGAAAGGTGAGCCGGTGGAGGCAGCCAGCGTCATCGAGATCAATCACGAATATTACGGCCGGAGAAGGCTCATCTGCGAGGGCGGACCGGACCTGCTCTTCACTGAGAACGAAACCAATACGCGCCGGCTCTACGGGGATGTCGATGGGCCGCGGTATGCGAAGGACGGCATCAACGATTACATCATTCAGGGCGAGAAGGCAGCCGTGAATCCGGAACAGATCGGATCCAAAGCGGCGGCGCATTATGTACTGTCGGCGGATCCGGGGCAGCCTGTGACAATCCGATTGCGGTTCACAAACGGGCCCGCCGGAGGGGCTTTCGCCCCGGAGGCGTTCGATGCCTTGTTCGCGGAACGGATCAAGGAAGCCGATGAATTTTATGCAGAACAGGCGCCGGCCGATCTCTCCGAGGATGCGCGGATGGTGCAGCGGCAGGCCTTCGCCGGACTGCTATGGAACAAACAGTTTTATCATTATGAAGTCGATCGTTGGCTCAAGGGCGATCCGGCCGGGCCTGAGCCTCCGCGTGAACGGCTTCGCGGCAGGAACTTCGACTGGACGCATCTCTACAACGCCGACGTCATTTCCATGCCGGACAAATGGGAATATCCCTGGTACGCGGCCTGGGATCTGGCTTTTCACTGCCTCCCGCTCGTCCTCATCGATTCGAAATTGGCCAAGGACCAGCTCATCCTGATGTTGCGCGAATGGTATATGCATCCCAATGGACAGATACCCGCGTACGAATGGGCTTTGGGAGACGTCAATCCCCCGGTGCATGCCTGGGCGGCCTGGCGGGTATACAAAATCGAAAAGAAACGCAAAGGCGTGGGTGATCGGGTGTTTCTGGAGCGGGTTTTTCATAAGCTCCTCTTGAATTTCACCTGGTGGGTGAATCGGAAAGACGCCGAAGGCAAGAATATTTTTCAGGGGGGGTTCTTAGGGTTGGATAACATCGGCGTGTTCGACCGTAGTGCGCCGCTCCCCACAGGCGGCCACATCGAGCAATCCGATGCGACCAGCTGGATGGGAATGTATTGTTTGAACATGCTGTCGATCGCGCTCGAACTGGCCGGCGAAGATCAGGCCTATGAAGATGTCGCGAGCAAGTTCTTCGAGCATTTCGTCTATATCTGTCGGGCGATGAACAACATCGGCAGCGAAAAGATCGAGTTGTGGAACCGGGACGACGGGTTTTTCTACGATGTCCTGCACCTGCCCGATGGGGAGACCTTTCCCATGAAGGTGCGTTCGATGGTCGGGCTCATTCCTCTCTTTGCCGTGGAGACCTTGAATTCCGAAGTGATCGACCAACTGCCGCGGTTCAAGCACCGGATGCAATGGTTCATCGAACACCGGCCCGACTTCAGCTTTCACATCGAAACGCGATCGCAGGATGGAGAAGTGCGTCGGTTCCTGTCTCTGGTCAGCCGCCGACGGCTGGCCAAGGTGTTGCGGTATATGCTGGATGAGAATGAGTTCCTGTCGCCCTACGGCGTCAGGGCGCTGTCCCGCTATCACAAAGACCACCCCTACGTATTTTCAACTGTTGGAATGGATTATCGGGTCGAATACCAACCGGCGGAGTCCATGACCGGTCTCTTCGGAGGCAATTCCAATTGGCGCGGACCCGTATGGTTTCCGGTGAATTATCTGCTGATCGAATCTCTCCAAAAGTTTCATTATTTTCTGGGCGACGGCTTTACCGTAGACTATCCGACGGGATCCGGCAAGAAATTGAACCTGTCCGAGATTGCGGCTGAGTTATCACGCCGGCTCACAAGAACGTTTTTGCGAGGGCCGGACGGCCGGCGTCCCGTCTATGGGGGGACGGAAAAGTTTCAGCAGGACCAACATTGGCGGGATCTGCTGCTGTTCCATGAATACTTTCATGGAGACAACGGCGCCGGTATCGGCGCGGGACACCAGACCGGATGGACAGGACTGGTGGCGAAGTTGATTCAGCAGTCGGGGGAGTAGCTTGTCGAAGATCGACCGGATTCGTTGCCAAAATTTTGAACGAGCGCTCAGCCTTGAGTGGTTGGAAACGAACGGGCGAGGAGGGTATGCCTCGGGGACGGTCGCAGGGGCGAATACCAGGCGCTATCACGCTTTGCTTCTGGTTGCCGGACACCTCGCGGCCGATCGTCTGGTGCTGGTGAATCATCTTGAAGAGTGGGTGGAGGCCGGCAGCCGATCGTTCCCACTTTCGACCAATCTCTATAGCGACGCAGTCCATCCTGAAGGCTACCGGCAATGCGAGGAATTTTCCGCGGTCCCGTGGCCGACATGGCGTTACGCATCTCAAGCTATACGGCTGGAGCGAGAAATTCTATGCCCGCATGGACGCGACATGGTCATCGTGCGATGGCGGCTCGCGGAGGCGGGGTCGGCGGTCGGCCTGCGTGTAAGGCCCATGCTGTCGGGCCGCGACTACCATGCGACGCATCATGAGAATGCCCGAGTCCGCACGCATGCAGAAATCCATTCCGGACATGTCATGTGGCGCCCGTATGACGGCTTGCCCGAAGTGCATGCCTGGCACAATGGACGGTATGGTCATGCCCCGGATTGGTATCGCGATGTGCAATATCCGGTTGAGCGCGAGCGCGGACTCGATGCTGTGGAAGACTGGTGGTCTCCGGGTGAATGGTCGTTCACCTTGACTCCCGGCCATGCGGCGGAACTGCTGTTCACCACGGAGCCACTTTCTTCCGTCGATGTCGCACAACTCTTGGCTCAGGAGCGCCGCCGCCGTGACGCGATGCTGGAATCCGTGCCGACGGACGACCGGTTGACGCGGAGGCTCTGGATCGCAACCGGTGCGTACCTTGCGCAACGGGGAGACCGGCAGACGGTGATCGCGGGCTACCCCTGGTTTACCAATTGGGGTCGGGACACGTGCATCGCATTGCCGGGACTCTGTCTGATCACCGGCCGTTTCGAGGTGGCACGGCGGGTGATCGAGGCCTATGCCTCGCAGTTGTCGGAGGGCATGGTGCCGAATCGATTCACCGGTCCGGACGAACAGCCTGAATATAATACGATCGATGCGTCGCTGTGGTTCATTCATGCGGTGGATCGCTACCTCCACTATAGCCATGATCTTGCCGGGGTGCGCCAAGTCGGCTGGCCCGCGATCAAACAGATTCTAGACGGCTATCGCCGGGGAACGCGATTCGGCATTCGCATGGATGACGACGGAATGATTACCGGTGGAGAACATGATGCGCAACTGACCTGGATGGATGTCAGGATCGGCGAGTGGGTGGTGACGCCACGTCACGGCAAGGCGGTAGAAATTCAGGCTTTATGGGTCCGGGCGCTGGCCGTTGGGGCGGAACTGGCGACGCGGTTCGGCGAACACGACTACGCGTCGCAATGCCGCCGGGATCGTGTGCGCGCGGTGGAGTCGTTCCGTGCGCGGTTTTGGTATCCGACCGGACGCTATCTGTTCGATGTCGTGGACGGGCCGACCGGAGACGATGCGTCGCTTCGTCCGAACCAGATTTATGCGCTGTCCTTGAACGAGCAGCTTGTCACCGAATCCCAGGCGAAACAGATACTACAGGTGGTCAAGGAACGCTTGTTGACCCCGGTTGGGTTGCGCACCCTCGCGCCGGAGGATATCCGCTTCTATGCGTCCTATGCCGGTGGAGTGCCCCAACGAGACGGCGCCTATCACCAAGGCACCGTGTGGCCGTTTCTTCTCGGCCCCTTCGTGACCGCCTGGATGAGGACGTATGGAGACAGTCCGGCGGCGCGGCGCGAGGCAAGGGAGTTTCTCGCCGGACTCCACGACCATCTCGATGAAGCCTGCCTGGGCCAGGTGTCGGAAATTTTCGACGGCCAGCGGCCGCATCAAGCTCGCGGTTGTTTCGCGCAGGCCTGGTCAGTGGCGGAGCCGTTGCGCGCGCTGATCGAAGATCTGGGGACTGTTCGTGAGCGGCCGTCGGTCGTTGGCTGAACGTCCAACATCTCTCAACGATACGTATAATTGCCTCTTCTAAGAGGGGCCATGGACTGCGGCCCATGACTTCCATTTCTTCTTCCTGCTGTTCAGAAATCTTGACATAAAGAGAAATGATCCGGTAAGGATAAGCTGGAAGGAAGAAGACTATGCCGTTGAAATCCGTATTTTTTATTCTCAGCATCGTCCTAGCCGGCTGCCAGTCGTTTCAGCAGGCCGGACAGGAGCCCGCTCTTCGTTCGACTTCCGTCATGTCGATGTGGGACTTGTACCGGCATTGTCAGTCCAGCGGCGATGTCGAGACGGTGCTGTCTGCTGCGAAACAGCTTCAGCAGTCTGCCGATACCCATGTCGGGCAGCCTGCCGACCTTCCTATGAATCTCGATCGGTTTGTCACGAAGCAACCGGTTCGCACGACCGTGGATCCCAAGGCTCTGGCGGCTTCCTGCACTCTGCAAGCGGCTCGGACGAGTCTCAACGCCGGGCGGGAGGAAGAAGCCGAACAACTCCTGCATGCCGTGGTGGTGAGTTATCCGGAAGACGACTACACGTTCTATGTCGCCAGGGCGAAGGTCTGGATTGAAGAATTGCATCCACTCGGGACCTTCAGATCTCGGGTACACCCCATCTCGAATTTTTGACCGGTTCACGAAATCCTCGCGCTCAGCTCTCGTAATCCCTATTGCACCGATCCTTCGTTCATGATCCGGCGCAGTCGTACGGCATTATGAGCGCCGGTTGTTTCTCTGGCCCATGCGATGCTCAGTCGGGCAGAGAGTGGCCGACAGACGGCCTGGCCAGGTGCCAAGCGACGTGCCCCGCTCTTGACAGACCGGCTCCATGCCCGTAGGCTCGCGCGTCGTCTATGTGGCCGAACGCAAGCAGGATAGGCTCTGTCGATATCGGGATAAGGGAGGCATGTAATGGAGAGGGCAATGCAATCGTCTCTGCGAGGGGTGGGATGTATCGGAGTCGTGGCGGGCCTGCTGCTGGTAGCCGGCGGATGGCCTGCTGTCTCGCAATCGGCTGAGGATTTACCGAAAGAATCCGTCTTGCCGGCTGCCCTGGCGGCCAAAGCCGTGCAAGGGGCCCTCGACTTTTGCAAGAAGGACGGCTATCGGGTCAGCGCGTCGGTGGTGGATCGCGCGGGTGTGTTGCGCGCCATGGCGCGTGCCGATGGAGCCGGTCCGCATACGGTCGAAAGCAGTAGAAAAAAAGCCTATACCGCAGCCAGCTTGCGGCGCGCGACCACCGAATTGGCAGAATTGATTGCCAAGCAGCCGGCGCTGCAGGCGCTCCGCGACATGAATGAAAGCATCCTGATGGTGGGTGGTGGCCTGCCCATCGAAATCGCCGGTGAGGTGGTGGGGGCGATCGGGGTCGGTGGAGCGCCGGGAGCCCACTTGGACGATGCCTGCTCCGAGGCCGGCCTTGATGCGATCGGAGCCGCCTCTAAAATGCCTACTGTCAAATGATGCCGCTGAGGGGACCGGACCGGCTGGTGATCGGTCTGGTCCTCCTGCTGTCCGCCTGCAATAGCGATCGTCCCGAGCCGGCGGAAATGGAACTTCCCGGCGCAGGCCTTCGCTTGACCCTTACCCGTGTCGCGACCCATCCGTTTCTTGCCCGTTATCGTGTCATCCTTCAGGTTGATGGCTCGGGGGGTTGTACGGCCGCCGCAGAATTGTTCCCCGATACGGGTTACGCCGGACGACGTAACCTGTATCTACAGGCCTCGGGCGCCATTACGGTTCTCGGGCAGTATGACGCCCGGGTGATCGACCGAGACGGTTGCAGCATTCGACTGGTGGAGTTTTCATCGTTGAATGGCGAGGCCAGGTTTATCGGCGCGTTCGACGTGGATGCGCAGAACCGATGGCGCTATTTTCCGTCTTCCATCAGGGCAGAACAGGTGTTTGAAACGCAGTAGCAGATGGTAGATCCTCTCACTTGGCTACATCCGTCCGGCCCGCCTGTTCCTATGCCGCGCCGAAGGCATGGTCGATGGCAAAGAGCCAGTCGCCGTTGGGCTGCCGGCGCGCGACTTCGACATTCTTTCCGCTCATGTCAACCGGTTTGCCGTCCGGGCCTGTTCCGGCCAGGCGCCACTCGCCTCGAAGAAGGGCGAGGTCGCCGGCAGATATCACGAAGACGGTCGTGATACTTATCCGGCCTTTCAGCGCCAAGAATTGCCGTAACGCTTCGCGATTTGCGGCCTCCCCCGTGGTGACCTGTCCCGGCTGTGGCACCAGGGAGGCGTTCGGCTCATAGAGCTTCATGACTGCATCGAGATCGCCTGAATTGAAGGCCTCGGTAAACAGCCGATGGAGGTCCTCCGGTCTGGCGGCGCTCATGGATGGTCGGCTTTCCGCCGATTGTTCCGATCTTTAAAGGTCAATTCCGTGACCGCAGACTTATCCAAGTCGCCCCTTCCGAGTTCGATCAATCGTCGGTATTGGCCATAGGTGGCTTTGGCCAGGGGAACATCCACACCAGCCTGCTGAGCCAATGCCAGGGCAATCCCGGAATCTTTGGCCG
This sequence comes from Nitrospira sp., assembly GCA_020697375.1. The sequence continues at coordinate 99,678 of JAJFBJ010000001.1, forward strand.
CATGGGCGGCGGAGAAGTAACAATCATGGGCGCGGTTCTGCATATCCTCGCCGTCCGTTTCCAGCACCCGCGAGTCGGCGCCGGTTTGAGCAAACACTTCACGGAGCATCGTGAGATTGAGCCCCAAGGCCGATCCCAATCCGAGTCCCTCCGCCAGAGCCGCGGTGTTGGCATTCATCACCATGTTGACCAGCGCCTTCACCTTGGCGGCTTCACCCGCCGGTCCGATATAGCGCAGGTGAATGCTCATGTCCTGCAGTAATGGTTGTGCGCGTTCGAACACATCCGGCCGGCCGCCGCACATCAAATACAGGGTTCCCTCTCGGGCCTGTGTGATGCTGCTGGCCATGCAGGCTTCGAGGCTCTGGCCACCCTGTTGCTCCACCAGGGTTTGAATGTCTGTCTGGATGTCCGGAGAAAGAGTAGCGCAATTAATGAAAAGCCGGCTCTTGGCGTGGCGCAGCAGACTGTCCGGTCCTCCGGTTGAATAGATCTCGCGCATGGCCTCATCGTCTGACACCACAGTGAGCACGGTATCGGCAAGTTCAGCGAGACGCGCCGCTGTCGGGGTTGCTTCACAGCCCAGTTCCCGGGCCAAAGTCTCCGCGCGTGGAGGGTCGACATCATAGACCGCTACAATTGGGTAGCCAAGATCATGCAGCCGCCTGGCCATGTTGGCTCCCATCCGTCCCATCCCTACGATTCCGATACGATAGTCCGATCTCGCCATCCACGACCTCCTGGACCATGCTACCTTGCTGCGGGAGCGGAAGTGTAGCACAGTCTTTCTGGCGGCAAAACTTATGAAGACCGGCCTGGCAGCGAGGAAAGAAGAGGATGGTGAATCTCTTCTGCTCCTTCAGCGTGATGGCACGGAGGACGGGAAAGGATCGTCATGCAACAGGACATTATCGGGTATCACCAGGATGAGGAGGGCCATTGGGTGGCCGATCTGCGCTGTGGACATGGCCAACATGTGCGGCATCAGCCGCCCATGACCAGCCGCCCCTGGGTGTTGACGGAGGAAGGCCGGCGGTCCTTTCTCGGCACGCAGTTGAATTGCAAAAAATGCGAGGAAGAACGTTAGGCGATGGTGGAGCCTGCGGGAAGAATTCTACGCTCAAAACCGAGAGAAGAACGTGATGGCCGGAGGCGACCGCAGCTAGATCCAGATCCAACCGAAGAGAGACGCCAACCATCCCGTCAGGCCTGAGAACCACGAATCCTCCTGAGGAGCCGATGGAGTGCTGTGGTTCGGGGCCGGTGCCGTCATGGGAGCCGCCTGGACTGCCTTTGCAGGGATGCTGGAAGGGGCGGCCGGCGAAGGCGCGACGGATGCTGCTGTCTGTGGAGGAGCGGCTACCGGTGCGGTCAATCCGGCAGTGGAAGTGTCGGTTGCCTGGGAAGGCGATAGGTTGAGCGGTGTCATGGTCGTTGAGTGGTCCGCTTCAGGTACCTCCGGGGTAACGACGGCGACCATCGGTGGTTTTTGCGGGATACTCTCCATCATAGCGACATGGGGTTCCGGCCCAGCAGGCAGGTGCGCCATTTCTTCCATCTGTTGCGCGGTGATCGCCTGTAAACGTCGCTCGTAGCGCTTCGTATCGCTGATTTCCTTCACCATGGCCTGATGCCGGGCGCGTAAGGCAGCAATGTTGAGACGGAGGGCCGCAAGTTTGGCCTGGTTGGTCTTTTGAATCTGGTCGAGCGAGACTTGAAGCTGCCTGATTTCACTCTTCAGATTGGACAAGGTCTTCTCGCCCCGCTGGTTGGCGGCGTGAGTCGCATCCCGCTGCTGTTCAAGGCTCTGGATGTCCCCCTTGACCTGTGCGAGTTCCCCGGCATGCTCCTGCGCTTCCTGCCTCGCATTGTCGTAAATCTGTTGAGATACACAGCCCAATGTCAAAACCGCGCTTCCAATGATCCAACAGAAGGCCATCCGTCTGATGGTCCCTGGATGGGCGGCGACGGCTGTTCGGCATGGAGTGATCGATTGCATGGACATTCCTCACAGATTCATACAATGCCAGACCGGCGTTAGGTGACCGCTCATGCGGAGCCGGCTTGTTCCTGATCAATTTTTCAGAAAAGGAAAGAAACGGCAAAAGATTTCAGTAAACCTGCAGAGGAGGACCGGAACAGACGAGGGAACCCTATTGAATCGTGACGCGGTCCGAGGGACGAGAGACTTGCATGTCCAGTCCCGCTCCTCGCCAGGGACGGAGGATGGGACCGCTGTAGCGATATCCGCCCATAATCGGGTCGGCTGAAAGAAGTAAGGGGGTATCCAGATCCAGCACGTCGAATCCGCCCAGTCCCAACACCAGGCTGAACGAGCACCCCATTGCGATACGGGTTTCCACCATGCCTCCGATCATCAGTCGCAACCCGGCAGAGCGGGCGAACCGGGCGATCCGGATCGCCTCCAGGACACCGGTTTTCATGATCTTGATGTTGATGTAGTCGGCGGCCTGCAGTCGGGCAACCAGGCGCGCATCCTCCAATGATCTGACCGACTCATCGGCCGCCACAGGGATACCTGTAAGGTGCCGAACGGCCTGCAGGCCTTCAAGATCGTCGCGGACGACCGGTTGTTCGAGGAGCACCAAATGTCCTCCGAATCGTTTGACGCCGGCGACGAAACGGATACAGTCTTCACGCGAAAAGCCTTGATTGCCGTCTCCAATCAAACCAATGCCGGGGAGCGCCTCATGCACGGCTTCCAGCCTCCGGATATCCTGTTCCACATCCTTTCCGACTTTCATCTTGAAGAGACGAAAGCCCTTGCCATACCAGCCGCGTGAAAGTTCCAGCGTCTTCTCCAGATCGCAGATGGGGATGGTGATATCCGTTTCCCGCCGGCGGACATCAGCCTCACCCCAAAGTTGCCAGAGAGGAATTTGTAGTGATCGACAATAGGCATCCACTATGGCCGTTTCCAATCCGCAACGGGCGGCAGGATGGAGCGGGGCCTGTTCCTGTAAGGACTCCAAGATGATCGGGTAGTCGGCGACGGATCGTCCAATCAAGGGGCGGGCGATCTCGACGATTGCAGCGAGACATGCTGCGCGATCTTCATCGCCGATTTCCGGAAGCGGCGCCGCTTCTCCATAGCCAAAGGTTCCGTCGCGCAATGTCATTCGCACGAACAGGTTCTGTGCCGTTATTCTGGCGCCGGTGGCGACGACGAAGGGATCGGTGATGGGGATATCGACCGGCCAGATCTCAATGGTCTGTATGGCGTTGGAATTCAATAGGATCGTCGTGGTCGGAACGGATGGCTCACCCGTAGCGATCGTTTTGCCAGGGGAAGGCGCTGTTCGAATAGCCTCGCACCTCCCAAAAGCCTTTCTCGTCGCGATCGGCAAAGGTGATTTCCTTGATCCATTTCGCGCCTTTCCAGGCGTAGCGTTTGGGGATGATCATGCGCACGGGCCCCCCATGCTCCTTGGTGAGCGGGCGGCCGTTCCATTTGTAGGTGAGGAGCACGTCATCATCATGGCAGGCATCGAGAGGCAGATTGGTGGTGTAATCGTCGTAGCTTTTAAACAGCACGAATTTGGCGGCGGGAAGCGGTCGGACCAGAGCCATCAACTGCTTGAAGCTCACTCCTTCCCATTCGTTATCGTAGCGGCTCCATGAAGTTACGCAATGGAAGTCGGACACATCCTTGAATTGAGGTTGCGCCAGAAAGTCCGCCCAGGTCCATGTAACGGGAGTGGTCACAGCGCCGCCGATGGTCAGCCTCCATTCCGAAAGCGGGACATCCGGCTTTTGGCCAAGGTCCAACACCGGCCAGGTTTCCACCAGATGTTGCCCCGGCGGAAGCCGGTCGTCTCCTTCGTAGAAGACCTCTCGTTCTTCCCCACCGCGCCGCGCCTTCGCCCACTGTTCCTTGGTCTTTGTCAAACGGTCGTTTTGATCCATGTCCGGCCTCCATGGGACAGAGTAGGACAAGATGCCTTGGTCTTACAAGACTGAATCCGCGACAGATAGAACCTTCGATCTTGGAGGTCGTCAAGCCCAATCGGATGGGCATCGTCTTTTGCCTGATTTGGAGGGTCGTCACGATATCGCGGAGATAGGCGACTCGGGGATAATTACGTGGAGGGACGGTGATGAGGATACAATGCGACAGTCACATGCCGTTCATTCTGCCGGCCGGACAGGTCAGATGTGAAGTCTGGTCTCTCGCTCGCACCAGCGTTGCGGGCGCATTAATGTGCCCAACGCTGCGATGGCGCAAATCGTGGCCAGCAGCAGAAAACTCACAATGAGAAAAAAACCACCCTTCATATCGTGCATTGAGAGAGGCACCATTTTTTCACCCCCCTGTCGTCCTATTCTACCACTTTAATTGGTCTGCCAACCGCACCCGCAACACCATGGTTCTTCCGGAGATGTTTTTCTCAAGAGGAAAGAGCACTGAGGACAGGGGCGCATCCATACATGCGGGGCCGTATTGCAGCTGGCCTGTGATGCCTGTGTTTGTTGTGGAACCGTATGTGTCTTCTGCATGGCCTTTTCGAAGCTGTCGGTCAATGTGTTCAGCCCTACATTACCCTCTCTCCCATCCTGCCATCAATAGCACTGTAGAACTTTTCGGAAAAGCGAAGGTTGTTCTTGAGCAGCTTGCGCCGAACGGAAGCGGCCTGCGCACTCTGCCCGAGGGAGGTAACACATTGACAGGGACATGAGGAGACAGCATGATACCGGCCCGGAGCGCGATGGTCACTTCTGCAGAACCTTCCATATCTTCGGCAAACTCCGGCCTCGGAAAAGTCCTGCTGGGGATTTTGGTCGGTTTCGGGATCGCCGCCTTTTTCTACTTCGACCTCAGCGATTACCTGTCGCTCGATGCGCTCAAATCCAATCGGGATCAGCTCCTGGCGTTCACGGAGGCTAATTACACGGGTGCGGTGACTCTCTTTGTGATCGTCTATTGCACGGTCGTCGGGCTATCCTTGCCCGGCGGGGCGATCATGACGCTGGCGGGCGGGTTTCTGTTCGGCAGCCTGCTGGGGACGCTGTATGTGAACATTGGCGCGACCATAGGGGCCACGCTGGCATTTCTCGTGGCCCGGTACCTCCTCAGGGACTGGGTCGAGCGGAAATTCGGTAACCGGCTGAGTGCCGTTCAGGAGGGCTTCGCCAGGAATGCCTTCAGTTATCTCCTGACCTTGCGTTTGATTCCGCTGTTTCCCTTTTTTCTGGTCAACATGGTGTCGGGGCTGACGCGGGTCCCGGTTGGCACCTACATGGCCGCGACCTCTCTGGGAATCATTCCCGGCAGTTTCGTCTTCGCCTATGCGGGCCGCCAGCTCGGCACGATCAATTCTCTCAAGGAAATCGCTTCTCCCAATGTGTTGACGGCGTTCACATTGCTGGGTCTCCTGGCACTGGCGCCCATTGTCTACAGAAAGTTCGCCGGCAAGGCGGCTTGAACGGCATGACGTTGGTGAGCAATGAACCGGGATAAGGCGGGTACAGCAGCTACTCACCAGGGGGAGTTTTCATATCCGATGCATGTCGATAGGGAAAATCTGGTTCTGCCGGATGACGAGCATAACCGGGCGCTCGTGGCAAACGTACATCCGCCCGACTGGGTCAATCCGCAGCCGGATGGTCGCTACAATATCGTCGCTATCGGAGCCGGCACTGCGGGACTCATTACGGCGGTGGTCGCGGCAGGGTTGGGGGCAAAGGTCGCTCTCATCGAACGCCATCTGATGGGTGGAGATTGCCTGAACGTGGGGTGCGTGCCATCCAAAGGAATGATTCGTGCGGCTCACGCTTGGGCAGAACTACGTGATGCGTCGAAGTTCGGCCTGCAGCTCCCAGCGGGAGTGACCTATGACTTTGGCGCGGCCATGGCCAGGATGCGAAAACTGCGAGCCAGGATCAGCCGGATGGATTCCGCGCACCGTTACCAATCACTGGGCGTCGATGTCTACATCGGCCAGGCTCGGTTCACGGGTCAGGATACGGTGGCGGTGGAAGGAGCAGCCGGGAATCGGACGGTGGGTTTCGTGAAGGCTGCCATCTGTACCGGAGCAAGGGCCTCTGCTCCTGCCATCCCGGGGTTGAAGGAAGCGGGTTATCTTACGAATGAATCAGTCTTCTCGCTGACGGCTCTGCCCGCTCGTATGGGTATCATCGGCGCGGGACCGCTTGGTTGTGAGCTGGCTCAGGCTTTTGCCCGCTTCGGCAGCCGAGTCTATCTCATCGAGGCCATGCATGGCATCATGCCCAAGGAAGACCCCGATGCAGCGGAAATCGTCCGGCAATCTTTGACCCGCGATGGGGTCACGTTGCTCTGTTGCGGGAAAGATCTGACCGTCTCAAAAACGGCTGGGGGAAAACGTCTGATCCTCGATTCGCATGGACAACAATATGACCTGACGGTCGATGAGATTTTGGTGGGCACCGGCCGTTCGCCGAACGTACAGGGGCTGGGGTTGGAGGACGTCGGAGTCGAATATGACCAAGCCGGAGTGAAAGTGAACGACCGGTTGCAGACGACGAACCAGCGCATCTATGCCGCGGGCGATATTTGTTCACGATACAAATTCACGCATGCCGCGGATGCGATGGCGCAGATCGTCATTCAAAATGCGCTCTTTCCGCATCCCTTCGGGCTGGGTTATGCCGGCATGGAATCCTTGATCATGCCCTGGTGTACGTTCACGAAGCCGGAAGTCGCCCATGTCGGCCTGTACGAGGCGGATGCGAAGAAGAAGGGGCTTGAGGTGGAAACCTATACCTACAAGCTCGATGAAGTGGATCGGGCAATTCTTGACGGTGAGGAGGAGGGGTTCGCGCGCGTCCATATTCAAAAAGGGACCGACAAGATCCTTGGGGCCACCATTGTAGCGTCGCATGCAGGCGACATGATCAATGAGTTCTCCCTGTTGATGAAGGCAGGCGCCGGTGTGAAAACGATGGCCGCCACGATCCATCCCTATCCCACCCAAGCTGAAGTCAACAAGAAGGTGGTCAATCTCTGGCGCAAGGCACACTTCACGGCACGGACCAAAACCATGCTGACGAAGCTCTTCGCCTGGCTGAGGCGGTAAGGGTAAACCTCATGCGCGAAAGGCCTCTGCTGCTGGCTCTGTTCGTGGGAGTGACGGCTGCCGGGTTGGCGCAAGGACCGATGTTGCTGGAGGTCGGAAAGTTTTCTTCGGCGATGGAAGGCCTGGCGCCGCCGGACGGTTGGAAACCACTGACCTTCAAGAAGGTCGAACGGCATACGTCATATGAAGTGGTGATGGATGGAGTCACGCCCGTGATCAAGGCCGTCAGCGAGGCGTCCGCTTCCGGATTGACTAAGGAAGTCACGATCGATCCGCGCGAGTTCCCGATCGTACGGTGGCGGTGGAAAGTGACGAATCTTCTGCGCAAGAGCGACGTCACCCGCAAAGACGGCGACGATTATCCGGCCAGGCTCTACATTACCTTTGCCTATGAGCCGGATAGGGTGAGCTTTGGAAGGAAGCTGAAGTACAAGGCCGGTCAGGCCCTTTTCGGAGACATTCCCATCGCCGCGCTCAACTATATTTGGGATGCCAAGAGTCCGATCGGCAAGATCGTGGACAATGCGTTCACCGACTTTGCCAAGATGATCGTTATCCAAAGCGGGGCGCAGCGAGTCGGCTCATGGGTTGAAGAAGAACGGAACGTCTACGATGATTACAAGCTGGCCTTCGGTGAAGAGCCGCCCGCAATCAATGGCATCGCGATCATGAGCGATACGGACAATACGAAGGAACGCGCCGTGGCCTATTACGGCGATATCGTGTTCGCCAAGGAATCGAAGTAAGGGGAACGGCGGAACACTGAAGGTGATCGTCGGATCGGTTGACCTATGCAGCGTCGGCTGATCGAGGGGCGCAGCGAGGTGATGAAGCCTCGCTGCGACAGCTCCTTATTGAACTGAGTTGGCAAACCCTCCCTGCGTGATTTCCGCCCGGATGCTGTCCCCCACCTTTTTATTGCCTCGCAGCTGTTTGGTACTCCGTCCGACATGCACCTTCATCTGATTACCATCAAAGTCTTCAACGGTATAGACGTCCCCCTGGATGCTCTTGACGGTGCCGCCGACCGTCTTCCAGGCTATCCCGGGCTTGCTGTCATGCTGACCCGGCTTTGGGGCCGGTGGCGACTCGGGGACAGATCCCAACAGCGCGGATGCCGCTGCCGCCGATGTAGTCGGCGCATGCTTCGACTGCTTGCCGGGTTTCTCTTTCCCCGATGCCGGGGCGACGAGCAAGGTGGCGGCGGCGAAGGTTACCGCGAAAATTGTGAGCATGGAGCGCTGGATGGGCATATTCATAGCAATCCTCCTTGCGGTAGGTACAGCTGAATGTCGGTGAATCATTCAGCAAGCCGTATGCCGGGAAATAAGGAATTCAAAGTGCACGATTGCAAGGATTTGTGCCGATTACGGTACATTGTGGCCCGGCCGGTACAGATGGCGCCGGAGAAAAATGGCAAGTCTTGTTCAAATATGCCCATCACATAGACTGCGGACCTTACCTACGAAGCCGGACTCCCGCGCAGGCCCAACTTCTTCCGATGGCGTCCCCGATTCAGCCGTATCTGGTCGATGTCCTGCAAGGCTTTTTCTGGCAGGGATTGCTCCTGAGCGCACCCAAGATTCTCCCTTCTTCCCGTGATCACGGATGCCAGGAAGTAATCTCAGAATCGGAGCGGACGTAGTTCATCCGCTTGCTGCTCGTCGGCCTCCATGGGGATCACGGCTGCTCTGCCTCCCGCGCGTTTTATTTAAGATATACGCTGAGATGGTTGTCCCGGTAATGTGCATCAGGACCCTCTGAATCGCTCTTGTGATACTGCTAGAATGTCGGGATGGATCTTATCACGACCCATCTGAATGCAGACTTTGACGGACTGGCTTCGATGGTCGCTGCCCGTAAGCTTTATCCCGGCGCGGCACTCGTCTTTCCAGGCGGGGCGCAGGAGGCCGTGCGGAACTTTCTTGCCTCACATGATCTGGGCATCCGCCGGATCAAGGATGTCTCGCTGGATAAAGTGCGGCGGTTGATTCTGGTAGACGTGCAAGAACCAGAGCGATTGGGCCCGTTGAGTAACCTCGGCTCGCGTCCCGATGTCGATGTGCATATCTTCGATCACCATGGGACCGACGAAGAGGCCGGCCCGCAGCAGCCTTCCCCCTGGGCCCGGGTGGTGCACAGGCAGGTGCAACCGGTCGGCGCCACGGTCACGCTTCTCATCGAGCGGCTGCAAGACAAGCAGGCGGTGATCACCTCTGCCGAAGCCACGATCCTGGCGCTCGGTTTATATGAAGAAACAGGATCGTTTCTGTTTCCATCGACGACCCCGCGCGATCTGGAGGCCGCGGCTTTCGTGCTCCATGCGGGCGCCGATTTGAATCTCGTCGGCGAAACCCTGCGGCATCCGTTGGATCCCGGTCTGATCGCCCTGTTGAACGACCTGTTGCAATCCGGGGAAGTCTATTACCTGGAGGGTCGCAAGATCCTCGTGGCGACGAGCACCTATGATCGCTATCGGGGTGACCTCGCCGAAGCGGCTCAGCGGTTGGCGGAATTGCAAGGACTCGATGCCGTCATCGTCGCCATTTCGCTCCAGGATAAGGTCCAGATCATCGGGCGGAGCCGAAGGCCTGAGATCGACGTGGCTTGGATCGCTCGCGAGTTCGGCGGCGGGGGGCATGCCGTGGCGGCAGCGGCGAACGTAAAGGGACGGACCTTGATCGAGGTCCGGGAGCAACTGAAAGCTCTTCTCACCCAGAGATACCGCCCCACGCTGCTCGCCCGGGATATCATGACCAGGCCGGTGAAATCGATCGCCGCCGATGCAACGCTGATTGATGCGGAGCGGACGATGACGAATTACGGTGTGAACGTCTTGCCCGTATCCGATAGCAAGCAGCGGTATGTCGGGACCATTTCACGGGAGATCGTTCAGAAATCGCTGTTTCATCGCTTGGGTAGTCAGCTAGTCGGTGATCTCGCCTGTACGGACCAGTACAGTGCGCAGCCGGACACGCCCTTTCATGAGATCGAAACCAGAATGATCGAATTGAATCAGCGTTTTGTTCCGGTTCTGTCCGTTTCAAAAGCGGTGGGGGTGATCACCCGCACCGATTTACTCCGTGCGCTGCACGACGATGTGCTTGCAGCCGCCCACGGCAAACCGAAATCATTGATGGGGCTGGAGTCCATGGATGAAGGGCGGCGGCGGGATGTCGGCGGCATGCTGCGCGACCGGCTGCCGCCCACTTTGCTGCATCTGTTGCGGACGGCAGGCGAGTCGGCGGAGCGGGGCGGCTATTCGGCCTATGTCGTCGGAGGTTTCGTCCGTGACCTGTTGCTCGGTATCGATAATCTCGACGTCGACTTGGTGGTGGAAGGCGACGGGATTGCGTTTGCGCGGGCCTTGGCCAAAGACACAGAAAGTCGCGTCAAGACGCATGAGCGTTTCGGAACGGCGGTAATTCTCTTTCCCGATGGCTTCAAGCTCGATGTGGCGACGGCCCGCACGGAATACTACGAGTATCCGACCGCCCTCCCGACGGTCGAACAGAGCTCCATCAAGAAGGATCTGTACCGGCGTGATTTCACGATCAACACGCTGGCGGTCCGGCTCAACCCCCGCCCGTTCGGCCAATTGATCGACTTTTACGGAGGTCAGCGCGATCTCAAGGAAGGCATCATACGGGTGCTCCATAGTTTAAGTTTCGTGGAGGATCCGACCAGAGTGTTCCGCGCGATTCGCTTCGAGCTGCGGTTCGATTTCTGTCTGAGCAAAGAGACGCTGGCACTCATCAAAGGCGCGGTGAAGATGGACTTGTTCAATCGTCTTTCCGGGCAGCGTTTATTGGATGAGCTCCGATGCTTGTTTTCCGAGCGCAGGCCTCGTGATGCCGTTCGCAGGCTGTCGGACCTTCGTCTGCTGCGCTTCATCCATCCGAAGCTCGCCTGGTCCGGCCGCCTGGACCGTCGCTTGATCGAACTGGAAGAGGCGCTGAACTGGTACAGGTTTTCCTGTCCCGGCCGGACGATCAACCGGTGGCTGGTTGTTGCGATGGCGCTCGCCGAAGTCCTGCCCGGTCAAGCGGTCCACGAGCTGCTTAAGCGGTTCCCCGTTACGGAAGAGGAACGCAGCGCCATCACGAAGACCCGCTTCCTTTTACAACGGGTCTCACGGCAATTGAGCCGCCGCGCGTCTCTCAGGCCGTCGGAAACGGCTCGATTGTTGACCGGTCTGACGGACGAGACGATCGTTTTTTTAATGGCGAAGAGCGTATCGGAACCGGCAAAGCAGCGGATCTCGATGTATCTTTCCCTCTATCGGGATATCAAACCCTCCTTGACCGGCAAGGATCTGAAGGCATTGGGACAGATTCCAGGGCCGCGATATCGCGAGATCCTGAGTCGTTTGACGAATGCGCGTTTGGACGGAGAGGTCAATGACGAAAGAGAGGAGCGAGAACTGGTCAAGCGGTTGCTCGAGGAGAACCGCGCGGGCTAAAGAATTCGCTTGTCGGTCTCAAGCTTGCCGAACAAATCGTTCAGTGCCGCCTGGACGGATTTGTTGATCGGAGTGTCATCATCTTCTCCGGAGCCTCTGGAGACGTCCCCGAAGGCCTTCCCAAAACCGGCATAAGTCGCCAGAGTCCTTCCATTCTGAGGGTCCTTCAGTAGCGCGTCGGCTTTCGCGACGTACGTATGATTGAATTTGAATTCGAGACCGGGATCGATGAATACAAAGATCCGTACCGCCACAATCACATCCGCCAGCTCGTCGGCCACGACTTTGCGAAAGGTCCGGCGGGCGGTCACATAGTCGACCACCGACTTGTCCCATTTCCGGCCTGATATGGCGGGGGTGGAGTCGGCCTCCGTGACGGTATCGTGTAGATCAGGATCCGTCCTGAGAGTCGCTCCTGGTTCCACCGTATAGGCGGCAATGTCCGTCAATCGTATCTGCGCAGTATAGGGGAGGGATGATTTAGTCGGCACAACAAGTGCCGGACGAAAGGTCGATGTGGTGCAACCGACTGCGAGCGTAACGATCACGATCCCCATGAAGATGGCAAGCTGACGATGGAGCCGACAGCCATGTGTCATGTAATCAATCCGTCTACGAGGCCGTTCCATCCTTGGTTTCAGGGTACTACCCGTAGGATAGGGACTGCAAGCGTCTCACGGACTGTCCGTGCCTATGGCCTCCCCAGTCATCGGTCGCTGAGGAAATGGCATGACGCCGAACGGGTGCGGGAGAAACGTGGTAGCGAAGGGATTGGGCGAAATGGAATGTCAATGCACCCACGCGATGAGGGGTGCATTGACATTCCCCGACGGAGCAATCGTGAGCCAGGAAACTAAGCCAGCGGTTCAACCGGCTCGAGTTCGTCGGTTACATCGACCCGGGCATCTTTCCCGATCGCGGTAAGGATGCCGTCATAAACGATGCGGGCCGCGTCCGACCATTTCGGATTGAATGGGCGACCGGTAAAGGCGGCTTCCGCCGCCTTTTTTTCATCGTGCGTGATTTGCCGAGCAGCAATGCTGTCCATACGGATAATAATAGATCGCTTCGGCGCATTGTCAAGGACTCAACGGAATGGCAAGCGCTCACCTGTTAGAGACAGGTCCTGAAATGCGAAGCATGGCGGGACGGCAGCAGCCGGTTCAGTTCGGCATGCGCCGATCGGAAGAGTTCGGAAGCTTCATTCGGATTGATGACGATGAACGACAGCCTGTCTCCCGGCGACAGTTGAGCGGCTACCGAACGGTCGGCTGCGATCATGGTCGCGGGCTTCGCATAGCCGCCGGTCGTATGGCAGTCGGCCATGAGCAGGATCGGCTGCCGATCAGAGGTGATCTGAATGGCTCCGCAGACCACGGCATCGGAGACGATATCGGATGATATGCGTGGCGGAATGTCCGGTCCGTTCAAGCGATAACCCATCCGGTCGGATTCAGAAGTCACCCGGTAGGGACTGCGTACGAGCCGATCCAGCGCATCCTCCGTGAAATGATCGACTTGCGGCCCCGGCACGACACGCACAGCCGCTGAGGCGAAGTATTGAGGGCGTGCGGTCTGCGGAAGCTCGCGGCCTACGTATTGGGCTCCCTCTCCGTGCGTCGGTCCCACGGGGAGTTGATCCCATTTCTTCAGTGCGCGGCCTGCGAGGCCTCCCAGCCCGCTGCGAACATGTGTCGACCGGCTTCCGAGGGTCGGCGGGGCATCGATTCCACCGGCTACGGCGACATAGGCCCTGGCACCCTGTCGTCGCGCACCGAATCCCAGGCTCTTTCCTGGTTGCATGGCGACCACCGTCCACATGGGCACCACAAGCCCGTTACTGGTGGGCGAAAGATCCGCGCCGGTGATAACGAGGGACAGCGCCTGCTCGAACAGGAGTTCCGGCCCTTGAATGGTGATTTCCAATCCGGCGGCCTGGTCGGGATTGCCGAGCAAACGATTTCCGACCACGAGAGCCCAGCGATCCATTGCCCCGCTCACCGACAGGCCGAACCGCTGGTAACCGTAGCGGCCTAGATCCTGGATGGTAGTGAAGAGACCGGGACGCAACACGTGGATCATCGGCCGATCAGAGGGCATGGTCGAACCGTTGAACCGAAATGTCTCCATCGTCGAACATCTTTCGCAGGGCATGGGCCAGTCGCACTGCGCTGGGAGTGTCGCTATGGAGGCAGAGCGTATCGATGTAGAAGTGAAGCAATGAGCCGTCGACGGCCGGGATCGTGCCCTCGTGGATCAGCGAGTATGCGCGGGACACGACCGTCGATTCATCGTGGATGACGGAGTCTTCCAGATCGCGCGGTACCAGACGGCCGTCGGGATGATAGGCACGATCGGCGAACCCCTCGGAGACCACCCTAAGGCCCCATGCCTCACCTGCGCTGAGGAGCTCGGATCCGGCCAATCCAATCAGAATCAGGTTCCGGTCAAGGCGCGCCACTCCCGCGGCGATGGCATCGGCGAGTGCAGGATCGCGAGCGGCCATGTTGTAGAGCGCCCCGTGGGGCTTGATGTGAGAAAGCCGGGCGCCTTCCGCCTGACAGATGGCCATCAACTCCCCCGCTTGCGTCGAGATTAACTCTTGCACCAACGCCTGTGACAATGGCTGCTCACGACGGCCACTCGCCTTCCGATCGGGCAGCCCGGGATGCGCGCCGATCGCAAGATCATGCTGCTGAGCCAGGTGCACCGTTCGCCGCATCAGCGCGGCATCGCCTGCATGGGCGCCGCAGGCGATGTTCACCGAGGTGACATAGGCCATGAGACGGGCTTCCACATCCAGTTGTTCCAGCGTGGAGCCTTCTCCAAGATCGCAATTGAGGTCGATGGAACGCCGCTTGGTCATGGTGAGTCCGCCGACAGATCGAGGAATTCTTTCTCATCGATCGGGACAAATTGGACTTGATCTCCGGGAGCGAAAAGAAATGGTTTGGGGCGGGTGATCGCGAACAGGCGGACGGGCGTGCGGCCGATGATGCGCCAGCCTCCTGGGCTGGCCTGCGGGTAGATGCCGGTTTGGGCGCCTGCGATTCCCACCGAACCATCTCGTACCAGCTTGCGCGGCGTCGATAAACGCGGGGTGGCGATGCGATCCGGAACTGTGCCGAGATAAGGAAAGCCGGGGCTGAATCCCAACATGTAGACGCGATAGATGACGGACGAATGTATCGCGATGACGTCCGCGGAAGCGAGCCTGGCCCGATCGGCGACGTCGATCAAATCCGGTCCCGTCTCGCCTCCATAGAAGACGGGAATTCTATGGGTTGAGGGCAGGTGGGGCGGTTCTGGTATCGTTTCTGTCAGCAACGCATGGACTCGCTCGATCAGACTCACCCTATCGGCCAGTAAGGGGTTGAAATAGATGGTGGCGGAACGGTAGGTCGGCACCACTTCCATGACGCCTGGAATCGTGGCCCGTTCCACCGCTGCGGCAAAGGACAGTCCCAGCTCGTTGGTGCGAAGATCGATGGACTCGCCGAATTCGACGGTCAATCCTTGTTCACCGAGCGGTAAGATACGTGGAATGGCGTTCAAGGTTTCTTCCCTGCGGTTCCTCGGTCGAGTCGCCTATGTTATTCGGATAGCCCTGCCCGAAATGCGAACGGCGCCATAAAGCCAACGCGGAGCCGACCCGGGTACGCCGGCCCAGGGCGATCTGAACCGCTCGGCAAGGTGCAGGACAATGGCGGGCGCAGACCACGGGATTCTCGATTGCGCCTGAATAACCGCCTGCTTTTTCATATCCCTGCCAACCCGGTCGGCGCCGCGCAAGGCTACGGCGGAGAATGGACGCTGTCAAGGTGAACGTGACCAGGCGAGCATGTTATAGTTTGCCCTAGCATGCCTCGGATGGATTATTATCAGGTCCTCGGTGTCTCGCGCGGTGTCTCCGACGAGGACATTAAAAAAGCCTACCGGAAGCTCGTCTTTCAGCATCACCCCGACCGCAATCCGAACAACAACAAAGCCGAAGACAAAATCCGCGAGATCAATTCCGCCTACGAAATTTTGGGAGATCCCGAGAGCCGGCGGACCTATGATCGGTTGCATTGGGGCGAAGAGACCCGGAACGAGACCGTCGATCCGTCCTTCATCCTCGATGAAATGGAAAAGAAGCTCTTCGACGAAGGGCGCAAGGAAGTGTTCGCCGTCCTCATGACGATGTTGCCACGGGTGAAGGCCGAACTCGCCATTATTCGTGAACGCACGGTGGCACAGCAGGGCTATGATTCCTTCAAGGAACCGATCCTGGAGGCGCGCGGAACGGAGGTGATGGAGGAATTCGTCACGCTCGAGATGGAAAAGCGGAAACAGCGGCTGCTCGAAGTGGCGATTCAAATGATGCTGTCGCAAGCGGTCGTGGGGCGGGGTGACGAGGGCGGCATCCGCGCGCTGCGCGGCAAGCTGGAGGAGATGTTCCACAAGGGAAGGATCAAGGGCTTTACGACGGCGCTGGAATTGCTCTATGAGCGGCGATAATGTGATTGCCCGTTAGGCTTCCATCAGCGCTCCTGCTACGAATCGTCCGCGCTGCATGACTCCCGCAATCCGGTCCTGCTTCAACAGCAATGCGATGTTCCTCATTGGATTTCCCTCGATGAACAATAAGTCGGCCTGTTTTCCCGCCTCAATGGTCCCGATATCATGCTCAAGGCCAAGCAGGCGCGCGGCGGCGGATGTGCCGGTCATGATGGCCTCCATCGGTGTCATGCCCAATGCGACCATCCGCTCCAATTCCTGGGCATTCTCTCCATGGTGGTTGAACGGTGTTCCCGCATCGGTGCCGAATGCGATTGGAACAGCCCGTCGCACGGCAGCACGGAAACTTTTCTCATGTTGCTTCACCATATTCCTGGCTTTTGAGCGGGCACTGTCGGGAATGCCGCAACCGGCAGGACAGGCGGCGGTCGTAGCCAGGGCCGAAAGGGTGGGAACCATGTATACGCCGCGCCGGCCCATCATCTCTGCCGCCTCGTCATCCATGAGCGTGGCATGTTCGATGGAATGGACGCCTGCGCGCAGGGCATTTTTCATCCCGGTCGCTCCATGGGCATGGGCTGCCACATGACGTCCCTGGGTCATGGCAATCTGCACGGCTGCGGCCAATTCCTCGATCGTCATCTGAGCCTCGTCCGGTGAAGTGCCCGGCGTCAGCACTCCGCCGGAAGCGATGACCTTGATGACTTCGGCTCCGGCCGCCAGTTGATCCTGCACAGCCGCGCGAACGGCCTCGACCCCCGCCGCTTCCCGCCCGATGAAGCGGGCATGGCCTCCCGGCATGCAAATCGCCAGACCCGCTGCAAGGATGCGCGGTCCGGGAGTCATTCCGGCCTCGATGGCCTGTTTCAGCGCGAACACGGCATGGTCGCGAAAGCCCACGTCCCGGACTGTCGTAAATCCGGCCCGGAGGGTACGGCGCGCCAGCTCGGCTGCTTTCAGCAGCGTCACTGAGGAAGATTCTTTCTCCAGGGAGGCGACGACATCCGCTTCAGCTCCCAGGCAAAAGTGGACATGGCAATCGATGAGCCCGGGAAGGACGGTCAGGCCCCGGCCGTCGATCCGACGGACTCCCTTAGGGATGCGGATACTCAGCTCAGGCCCGGCCGCCAGAATGCGAGTGCCTTCGATGAGGAGCGTGCCTCGCTCAAGATGATGGCCGAGGCCGTCCAGAATTCGGATCTGACGTATGGCGACGGTCATGGCTTGTCACTGATGGGAATGGTGACGATGACGCCCCCCATGATGTCGTTCAATTGATAGTCTCGCCTGGGGCTGTTGACGTGGGCATTGTGACAGGAGACGCAACTTTCGGACACCGCCCGGTCGGCGTAGATGCCTTGAAAGTAACGCACTCCGGCCTGCTGATAAAAACCTGTGAACGGCTTGTCCGGCATCTTCATGACCGCATCCAAACCGCGCCGTTCGAATTCACTGTTCGGTCCGTTCCAGACGTAGATCGGTGTGAGACTGGCAAGACGGAAACTGAGTTTCATGTCTTTTTGCGCGACCAGCCGACCGGACTCGAGCAGAAATTGAGCGGGCAACGGAAGGCCTTTCTCTTCTTTCCAATGTTCGAGTGCTTCGACGACGCCTTGATCGTGCAATTTATCCACGACGTTTTGCGTGTAGTTGGCGCGATTGGCATCGATCACCGCGTGAATGAATCCCGTGACGCGCTCGGGAGACACCATGTCGGCTTTGCGCGATTCCGCAACCGCGAGCGCGATGACCCAGTAGGTGATCGCGGCGATGAAACCGGCCACTCCTGCCGCCACGATCCATAACCCGCTTCGACTCATGCGCTCCTCCTCGCCGACAGCTGTGAATAGGTGTAGGATTCGACCGCCGCTTGCACCGCGCGTCCTGGCTGTGCGAGCCATCCGTGGCGGGCGAAGATATCTTCCAGTGCATTCAGCAGCGTCAGGACATGGGATTGCCGGGAGGATTCGCCCATGAGACCGATGCGCCAGACTTGGCCCCGCAATGGTCCCAACCCTCCGCCGATTTCAATACCGAAGTCTCTCAAGAGTTCGGTTCTGACCATGGCGTCGTCGATATGGTCCGGGAGGGTGACACAGTTCAGCATCGGGAGTCGATGGCCGGCCGGAGGTAGAGGATTGAGATCGAGGGTGCGGAGCCCTGCCAGCAAGGCATCGCTGTTCACCTGATGACGGACCATGCGTTCGGCAAGCCCCTCTTCATGCACGAGCCGCAAGGCTTCGTGGAGTCCATAGAGCATGGAGATCGGCGCGGTATGGTGATAGGCGCGGGTCTGGTCGGCCCAATAACCGGCAATTAGGGCAAGATCGAGATACCAACTGTGACAGGGCTTGCAGCGTTCACGGATGGCGCTCACTGCGCGCGCGCTGAGGGTAAGGGGGGCAAGACCAGGAGGGCAGCTCAGGCACTTTTGGGTGCCGCTGTAGCAGGCATCGATCCCCCAGGCGTCGACTTCAACGGGGATACCTCCGAGCGAAGTGACGGCATCGACGACGAATAACGCGCCATGGTTGCGGCAGAGACTTCCCACATCCTGAAGGGGTTGCCAGGCGCCGGTCGAAGTTTCCGCATGGACCAGGACCACTGCCTTGACCGGAGCGGAGCGGAGCAGGCAGTCCTGCAACATATCGAAAGGGATTGTCGTTCCCCAAGGCACTTCAATGCGAAGAGCCGTGCCGCCGCTGCGTTCGACCATGGTGGCCAGACGGGAACCGAAGACTCCATTCACCCCCACGATCGCGCGATCGCCGGGCTCGATCAGATTGGCAATGACAGCTTCCATTCCGGCCGATCCGGTTCCGGACAGGGCGATCGTCAACTCATTCTGAGTTTGGAACGTGAGCCGCAGCAATGCCTGAATCTCATTCATCAGGCCGAGAAAGACCGGATCCAGGTGTCCGACCAAGGGGAGGGATAGCGCGCGCAACACCCTGGGATGAACGAGACTCGGCCCCGGCCCCATGAGCAGGCGATGGGGCGGAAGGAAGTCATGATAGTCGGACGATAGGCTCATGAGGGGCGTAGTATAACGAAATAGAAGGGGATTCAGCCATGGGATTGTCGCCTGGTCCTGTATCCTTCCGCGGAACGGCCGCTCGATGTCACCTCCTATGGGCCGATGGTATACTCCGCCGCCTACGAGGTCGCTGTGGAAGCTCACGAACCAACCTGTCCGACAGAGAAGGAGGCCGCGCCTCCGGTCCCATTCATTGTGGCGCCTCCTCCGCCACACCCTTACAATCCGGCATTTTCAGTGACGATTACCGTCTTGTCTGCGGTCGTCCTCTGTCTATCGATTATCGTGGTGGCCTGGTTGTCATTCGATGTGCCGCGTATCGAGCGTGTGCCGGATGCGGAACGTGCGCTCAGTCATATGGTCAGTCGTTTGATGGACCTGGAGATGGGGCTGAATCGGATGCCGGTCTGGGAGCGGTTTCTCTATGAAACCACGATGGGAAACAGTGACCACGATCGTGAACAGGCTATCCAATGGTATCGCGAGCTGGCCGAGGAATCTTCCGATCCGTTCGTCGAACTGCACTGGGCCATTTTGGAAGGAGAGGCGGGGCGGCTTCGGGACGTTCAGCAGAAAATCGCGCGATGGGAACGGCAAAGCCAGCCTTACCCGTTCTTCGCCCGGCTTCTGCAGGCCGGCTATGTCAGTTCCCGTCTATCTCCCTCCGACGCGTTCGATCTTCAGGCCCACTTGGCGGAGCAGCCTGTCAGGGGATGGTTCTATAGCCGCCTCGCAAGCCGAATTGCGGAACGGGCGGGAGACCGGCCCCTATTGGAGACGATCGAAATTTCTTTCCTGCAACGAGTAGAACCGCTGTTATGGCGTGCGCGGGCTTTTGCCCTGTTGGAATTGGCGCTGATGACGGCGGGCCTGTTGATTATGTTACGGTGGCTGCGACGCGGAACGCGCGGGGAACGGTTTCTTGTAGGGTCGGCTGAACTGCCGCCTTTATGGGCCGGCAGCCTGGGTGTCGGCGTGTTGCTTCGAGGCGGGGCCATCGGTGCGCTGCTGACACTGTCCTTTCTGTTTGCCGCCGTGGACCTGGCTTCGCTGCGGATACTGATCGTGCCGTTGTCGAATATTCCCTTGTTGGCGCTCGCCTACTACCACCTCTTCCGGCCCCAACGGCAAACGTTTGTGGCCGGGTTTGGATTGCGCATCGAACCGCGTCATTTGGGGCGGCTGGGACTTGCGGTGCTGGCGGTTGTGGCGGTCGGTCTATTCGGCGAATGGATGATCGGTATGGTCGCGGAGCCGTTGAACCTGGTCAGCCATTGGACGGAATGGTTCGATGCCGACCTGGTGTGGGGTGATCCGCCGACGCTCGCCCTCAGTTTGATGGAATATGTGATTTTCGCGCCGATCTTCGAGGAGCTGGCCTTTCGCGGCCTGTTATTCGGTTTGCTTCGCCGGCGCTTTCAATGGTGGCCTGCCGCCATGCTGAGTGCGGCGCTGTTTGCCCTGGCGCACGGCTATGGGTTGATCGGATTCCTGAGCGTGTTTTGGAGCGGGTTGATTTGGGCTTGGGCCTATGAACGAACCGGTAGTTTGTGGCCTGGTATTTTGGGTCATGCCATCAACAATGCGCTGGTATGCCTCAGCATGATGGCGTTGCTCCGAAACTGATGCCCTCAGCCCGTCTCCGGACAGGCCCGAGGTATCGGGGCGGACCTTATCGGAGGCCGCGAACGGTCACAATGAGGATGTGCGCGGGCTTCCTACTGGTGTTCCGCCAACAGTGAGAGCTGCCGGCAGGAATGCAAGTGGCATCGCCCCGTTTGAGATCGTGCACGGCTTCCTCAAACGTCAATTCCACGGTCCCCTGCAGGACCACCGCGACTTGTTCTGCCTGCCGCACGTAGGGACGCGAACCGCTGGCTCCTCCAGGCTCCATGGTAATCACCATGGGTTCCAGTTGACTGTCTCCGCTGATCGGTCCGATTGCTTCGATTTTTGCTCGGGACCACTCGCTTTGCACAACGGGTCGTGCATCGGCTCGAATGACGGTGGGTTGTGAGGGATCGGAGATGTGAAAAAATTCTCCCAGGGAGACCCCAAGCGCCGCGGCGATCCGTTCAGTTGAAGCGATGGATGGAGAGGCTTGCCGGAGTTCGACCTGAGAGATAAAACTGGGTGAAAACCCGCATTTGTCCGCAAGCATGCGAACGGAGAGCTGACGGCTTTTGCGAAGTCGGCGGACGATATCTCCGACATGTAACTCTTTCCGAAGGGAACCGGACGAAGCCTGCCTTTTGAGCCTCTTCCGTTTCGTCTTGTCCATCGGTGAGTTCCGATCGAGCTTCAGATGATCCCTGCAGCCGCTGCAGGCTAATTCCATGTATCACGTTTCCCGGCCGGTCTCAAGCTGGGGCGGGGCTCCGCTAGTCCGTGCATCTTAGGGATATCCCTAGTGCACGGTCACGGGGGGAATAGGCATAATCCGCACGTCCAGTAATACTGGACAAGCGTCAAGTTCTTGCGGCAAGGCACGATGGCGCCAAGGAGCGGGGGCATGTTCAGGGACAAGGCGACGGTGGTCACTCTGCTACTGTTTGTGGCGGGTTATGCCGTTCTCTCCCAGACGGGGATAACCAGCACCGGCCATTTGATCGACAATTTGGTGACCGGCTATCTGTTGGCCTGGGGGCTCTATGCTTTTGTGTCCGCTCTCCCGCGCAAGGAGATTCGGGCCCGCTTCGTCCTCACCACGCTGACAGGTGTGGCCATAATGGTGGTGGCGGAAATATTGGGAGTCACAGGCCTCGTCAACTATCAGACCCTGCTGGGCACTCCTGGCCGAACCTGGTGGGACCGCCCCGGCTATATGCGGGATCCGGACCTTGGGTACAGGCATGTGCCGCATTACAGCGAACGCGGCTCGTTTCTACGAGGCAATATCGGGGAAGCTTTGTGCCTGCCGTCCAATCCACCCACGACGTTCGACCTTCGGTATGACCACAATGGTTTTCGAAACGAGGAGGACAGGGACCGAGCTGATGTTGTCGTGATCGGCGATTCGTATGTCGAATCCGCCATGCTTCCCAGCTCGGATCTTTTGACGGCGATTCTTGCAGCCAGGCTGCAAACACCTGTCGCCAACTTAGGGGTCACCGGCTATGGGCCGGAACAGGAATTGATGGTCTTGAAACGATATGCTCTGGATCTGCAACCGAAGACGATCGTGTGGGTGTTTTTTGAGGGCAATGATCTCTTGCAGCTCGGTGCCGATGATGAGGATTCCCTTCAAGTTTCATCGAAAGCTCTCTCGACGCTCGATGATTATTGGGTGCGGTCGCTCACTCGCAATCTCCTGGTGGCGTCGAGGAACATGGCGCGAAGCTGTATCCCTCACCGGACGTTTCTGCAATATCGAGGACGTTTTCAAACCGCCGACGGGGAAAACCCCGAACTCTTTTTTTGGGAAAGGCCCGGGCCATTGATAACCAAGGATCGTGATCGGCTCGAACGGCTACGGGTCATTCTCGCAGAAGCACAAGACCTTTCCCGAAAGCATGACATCCGGTTCGTGGTGGCCTTCGCACCGGCCAGTTATCGCGTACATCACGGCCTGAATAACTTCGCACCGTCCACGCCGCAGATACAGACATGGTCCCTGGGCAACCTGCCTCAGGAATTTGAACGAATGTTACAAGCCGTTTCACCGGACATCGAGTTTATCGACTTGACGGTGGCCCTCCGGGAGGCTGCCTCAACCGGAATACTGACATATTTCCCCGATGATACCCACTGGACTGCGGAAGGCCACCGGGTAGTCGGGGAGACCATCCATCGATCCCTGTTCGAGAGAGATAGCCGGTTGGCCCAGCGGTGAGCGGATTCGCCTTGCCTAGTCCTGTGCGTCTATTCCTGTTTCAATCGAGGCAAGAGCCCGGTACAAATCGGGATGACGGAGCCTATGGCCGAACCGGGCGAACACCTTGTCGCTGAGAATGCGTTTCCCCGGATTGTAAGAGTCAGCTTGCCGCGGACTGATGATCCCCCATTTCCTGGATATTTCGGCGCAAATGTCCGCCCAGCGACGGGGCCGGCCATCGCTCACATTGTAGGTCTGACCAGGTTGACCGGCTTTCAGAGCGAGGAGGCAGAGGTGCGCCAGATCTTCGACATGAATCAGGTTGACGAACTTGTCGGTCGGGCCGACCAGTCCTTGCCGGATCCAATCCACCGGGTTGCGGTTCGGACCGTAAATGCCGGCCACACGTAAAATGATCGCTCCATGACGGACTCGCAGGTATTCTTCGCCCTGGACGCGGCTCAGACCTGTATCGATGGGAGCCGATTCATCCAACCATGGAGGGAGGCTATCAGAAGGAACGTCATCGAGCGCATAGGCCGATGTGCTGCCCAGCACCACCAGTCGCCGAAATGCCATGCCTTGCCGGTCCGCAAAGGCTTGAACCAGTTCCAGGGGCGCGGCAGGGAAGGTCCATATCAGGTCGGCGCCGGGAGGCAATGCCGACCATGTCGACGAATCTGCCAAATCGAAGCGAAGGCGATCCTGAGGATCGACAGTACTGAGTTGACCCTCAGGCTGTCGGCTACTGGCAAGAACCTGCGGGGACCGGCGCTTTGCCAGCCTGTAGATCCATCGCCCGCTGTAGCCGCATCCTAAAATAATGAGGGGGCGGGGGACCATCATCAGGCCATCATACCTGAGCCTCTGGCCCAATTGCTTCTCACCGTCGAGTGTCATGGCTTCTGGTCTCGGAGAGAGGCGCATGCTACACTCCATCCCCGTATGGCGTTGGTTGAACGGCAGGGACAGGGCCATGAGCGCGCGAGCCGATCCGACGAGGCTCTCGCGCGACGTCGGCAATCCCTTATGGTGTGGGCGGCCGGCGGCCTGGCTTGTCTGTTTTTCGTTCTCGACCTGTTACTCCCGCTCGGCGTCGCCAATGCCGTCTTGTACAGTGCGGTGGTCTTCCTCTCCGCGGCGAGCCGGTTCCGGCAATTGCCCATCGCGACAGCCATCGCCTGTACGGTTCTCACCGTCGGCGCGGGACCCTTCAGCCCACGTGTGCCAGGTCTGCCCTTATGGTTCGAGTGGGGCAATCATTCCTTCAGCCTGTTCGGCATCTGGGCTCCGGTCGCGTTTGTGTATCAGCGCCGTCGCACCGAATGGCTGTTGAAGGAAGCCAACGAGCGGCTGGAACAACGCGTGGAGGAGCGGACCGCCGATCTCGCGGCCAGCCGTCAGGCGTTGGAGCGAAACGAAGTGCAACTCCATACACTCACCGGCCGGATTCTGACGGCGCAGGAGGAGGAACGCCGGCGGATCGCCCGAGATCTTCATGACGACGTCAATCAGCGCCTCGCATTGCTCATGCTTGATCTGCAGGAGGTCGAACGCAAGCTGGGTCCACGAGCGACCGATGTGCAGGAAGGTGTTCGCAATGTGCTGAAGGGGCTCGAGGTGCTGTCCGATGATGTGCGGTATATGGCCTATCGATTCCATCCGTCCATCCTCGACGACTTGGGATTGAAGGCGGCCTTGCAGCGATTGCTGGATGACTTTTCGAGTCGTACCGGGGTGAAAGCGCTGTTCGTCCATCAACCGCTCGACCATGCACTCGATAAAACCATTGCGACGGCGTTGTACCGGGTCGTTCAGGAATGTCTGTCGAATATCGCGCGACATGCGAAAGCCACCAGAATAGAGGTGGAGGTCACGATCGAAGAAGAGGGGGTATCCGTGATGGTCCGTGACGATGGAATGGGCTTCGATCGGCCGGCGATCGACCGGGCACAGGGTGGATTGGGATTGTTGAACATGCGGGAACGGTTGCTCGCGGTGCAGGGCAATTGCGAAGTCGATTCCACTCCGGGAAAAGGCACCACGGTGTCGATGCGCGTACCGCTCCAACGGGTGACGATATGACTCAACCACGCGTCTTGCTCGCAGACGACCACACACTGGTAGTGGAAGGATTCCGGCGGCTACTCGATGATGAATGTCTCTTAGTGGGCACCGTCGGGGATGGACGGTCTCTGCTGGAGGCTGTTCCGCAGCTCAAGCCGGACATCGTGATTCTCGATATCTCGATGCCGGTTCTGAACGGGATCGACGCGGCCCGGGTGTTGAAGGTCAAATACCCTCAGGTCAAAATCATGTTCATCACGATGCATGCCGATCCCGCCTATGTGCGCGCGGCCTTCGAGGCAGGCGCCTCCGCCTATCTGCTCAAGCGATGCGTGGGAGAAGAATTGGGGCAGGCCATGCGCGCGGTGCGAGGCGGGAATTTTTACGTCACTCCCCTGGTCACCAAAGAAGTGATCGAGGGCATGCTGCGCGGGATCGATGGCGTGGCGCTCTCCGGCCCGGAACTGACCACCCGACAACGGGAGGTGCTCCAGCTGTTGGCCGAAGGACATACGGTCAAGGATATAGCCGGCCGGCTGAAGATTTCCCCTCGCACCGTCGAATTCCACAAGGGACAAATCATGGAACAGCTCAACATGCACACCACCGTCGAGTTGGTGAAGTATGCCTTGGCGCAGGGCTTGACGGGCCAATCATAACCCCTCCCCATCCATCCGGATTTTCGCAATTTACCAGGTAATGGACAGGTAATTTTTGCGCAGGTATACTCGCGTTGTTACGCGTGTGGTTTTCCCTTCACTTGCCTACCATACGCATCCCTTTCTCAAGGTAGTATTTCGTAGGATTATCGGAGTGAACATGCCCCGTCCCCGTGTGGTGATCGGCGATTCATCACAGGCCATGCTGGCCTTTTTGGAAATTCTTTTGGAGCCTCAGTTCGAAGTCGTCGCTTCGGTAGCCGATGCAGAAACCCTGGTAGTGACGGCGAAGAATCTTGCCCCGGACCTGGTTGTCCTGGATTTTTCCCTTTCGTTTCTCGAGGGACTCTCGGTTGGCCGGCAATTGCTGGAGACGGCGCCGGCTACCAAAGTCGTGTTTTATTCTTCCCATGAAGATCCGGCCTATGCCGCCGCGGCCTTCGAAGTGGGAGCCAAAGGCTATCTGGTCAAGCATCGGACGGTCGATCTCGGCCATTATCTCGGTCGAGTGCTGCGGGGTGAACGGGTGAGTTGCCCCGACAACATCCAGAAAAAGGCGCGGTGAGCAGGACCTGGCGGCCCAGGCGAACGCCGGCGCTTCTCCGCCGATAACAGGCTCTCGCTTTTGTCTTCTCCGTCTATGCTACGATGAATGCCTGATGCCCGCCTTACCGTTCCATCCTGTCATTGCCGAATGGTTTGCGACTCGATTCACCTGCGCGACCGATGTCCAATCGCAGGCCTGGCCGGCCATTCAATCGGGCCGCGATGTATTGATCGCAGCGCCGACAGGATCCGGCAAGACCCTCGCCGCGTTTCTCTCCTGTATCGATAGACTGTTCCAGCAGGCGGTGAACTGTGACCTTCGAGATGAAACCCTCGTGCTGTACGTTTCACCGCTGAAGGCGCTCAGCAACGACGTTCAAAAAAATCTTCAACAACCGCTCGGTGAAATCGGCCAGGCCGCTATGGCGACCGGGCTGCTGTTGCCCGAGTTGCGGGTCCTGGTACGCACCGGCGATACGCCGATGACCGAGCGGCAGCAGATGCTCCGGCGGCCGCCGCACATTCTCATCACCACCCCCGAATCGCTCTTTATCCTCCTGACGGCCGAAAAAAGCCGGACGATGTTGAAGACGGTGCGCACCGTCATCGTGGATGAAATTCATGCCGTGGCTCCCAATAAGCGCGGGGCGCATCTGGCGTTGTCGCTGGAACGGGTGTCGGTCCTCACCGGCTGCGCCGTCCAACGGATCGGCCTGTCGGCGACACAGCGGCCCATCGACACCGTAGCGGAATTTTTGGTCGGGCGGCGCGCGCGTCCTTTGGTCATCGATGTGGGCCACCGACGCGACATGGATCTGGCGGTCGAGGTGCCGAAGGACGAGCTCGGAGCCGTTGCGACCAATGCGGTCTGGAGCGATGTATACGACCGTCTCGCAGCCCTCGTGGAAGCGCATCGCTCCACCCTCGTGTTCGTCAATACCAGACGGTTGGCCGAGCGGGTCTCGCATCATCTGGAGGAACGGCTGCATCACCTGGGAGAGGGAGTCGTGGCGGCGCATCACGGCAGCCTGTCACGGCAGATCCGCCTCTCCGCGGAGGATCGATTGAAAGCCGGATCTCTGCGTGTAGTGGTCGCCACGGCATCGCTCGAACTCGGCATCGATGTCGGGACGGTGGATCTTGCGTGCCAAATCGGATCGCCGCGCTCGATCGCCACCTGTCTCCAGCGCATGGGCCGTGCAGGACATTGGGTCCACGCGATCCCCAAGGGCCGGCTGTTCGCCACGACCAGGGATGAATTAATCGAATGCGCTACATTGATCCGGGCGATCAGGGCCGGTGTACTCGATCATATTGAGGTGCCATCCGCCCCGCTGGATGTCTTGTCGCAGCAGATCGTCGCGGCCTCCGCGACCCAGCCCTGGAATGAGATGGAACTGTATGCCTTGTGCTGTAGGGCCATGCCCTATCGTGACCTGACGCGCGCCACGTTCGACGCCGTGCTGAAAATGCTGGCCGACGGGTTCGTCACGAGCCGCGGCCGTGGCCGAGCCTATCTCCATCATGATCGCATCAACCGTCATATCCGTGGTCGCCGAGGAGCCCGCCTGGCGGCCATCACCTCCGGAGGCGCGATCCCCGATACGGCGAATTATACGGTCATAGCCGAGCCGGATGGGACAGTCGTGGGATCGGTGGACGAGGATTTTGCCGTCGAGAGCCTCAAGGGCGACATCATCCTGCTGGGCAATACCTCCTGGAGGATCAGGGGCGTGGAAACCGGCAAGATGCGCGTCGAAGATGCGCAGGGAGCACCGCCCACCATTCCGTTTTGGCGCGGAGAAGGGCCGTCCCGGACGGGGGATCTGTCCGCGGAAGTGGCTCGTCTCAAGGCCGACATCGATCAGCGTCTCAGCAGCGATCCTTCACCCTTGACTGCCTCCGCTCCACCGGTGCAATGGCTCAAACAAGAATGTGGTCTCGATCAGCGCGGGGCGCAGCAGGCCGTCGAATATATCTTGGCGGGCAAGGCGGTCTTGGGAACCGTTCCGACCCAGCAGACCATCGTGGCGGAGCGGTTTTTCGATGAGAGCGGCGGCATGCAACTCATCATCCATGCGCCATTCGGCGGGCGGGTGAATCGGGCCTGGGGGCTGGCGCTGCGGAAGCGATTTTGCGTGACCTTCGATTTTGAATTGCAGGCCGCGGCGACGGACGAAGGCATCGTGCTCTCATTGGGCGAGCGGCACAGCTTCCCGCTCGATACGGTCTTTGCCTTCCTGAATCCTAAGACAGTGAGGGAAGTGTTGACGCAGGCCGTGCTTCAGGCGCCGATGTTCATGACCCGCTGGCGGTGGAATGCCACGCGCGCCCTGGCGCTGTTACGGTTTGTCGGCGGAAAGAAAGTTCCGCCGCAGATTCAGCGGATGCGCGCCGAGGATTTGCTCGCCGCCGTCTTTCCGGACGCGCTGGCCTGTCAGGACAATTTCCAGGGAGAGCGGACCGAACGACAGATTCCGGACCATCCCCTGGCGCAGGAGACGATCCGGGACTGTCTCACTGAAGCGATGGATCTCGACGGATTGATCCGCGTGCTGGAGCGTATCGAAGAGGGCGCCATCACCTGCCTGGCCGTCGATACGCCGATGCCTTCTCCCTTCTGCCATGAAATTCTGAATGCCAATCCCTATGCGTTTCTCGACGATGCGCCGCTGGAAGAACGCCGGACGCGGGCGGTGGAAATGCGGCGGACGCTGCCGGCTGAATTGGCGGGTGGGATGGGTGCGCTGGACCAATCGGCGATCGACCAGGTCATCGATGAGTCCTGGCCGGTGGTTCGCGATGCGGAAGAATTTCATGATGCGTTGCTGTCGTTAGTCTGGGTGCCCTGCGAGCGCATGCCCGATGGGGACCGCTGGATGCCGGAGCTGGAGGCGGCCGGCCGTGTGGCCACCCTGCGACGTGGTGAAGCGCGCCTCGGTTGGATGGCGACTGAATGCCGCCATTACGCTCAGCAACTGTTTCCCGATGCAGAAATTGATCCCAAGGCGGATAAGGCGGCATCGATTGAGGTGTTTGAACGTGAATCGGTATTCGACCGGCTGTTGTTGGGATGGATGGAAAGTATCGGACCGACAACTGCCGGGGAACTGTCCAGGACCTTGCATGTTTCTGAACAGGACATCCAGGGAACCTTTTTGAGACTCGAATCCCAGGGCCATCTGCTCCGCGGCAAGTTCCGTGAGGCGTCAGGCGCCAAGCGTGAAGGGAAGGACTTATCGCCTCACCTCTCACTCCTTACCCCTTACGAGTTTTGTCACCGGCGATTGCTCGCTAGGATCCATCGTCTGACGATCGGACGGCTTCGGAAGGAAGTCGAGCCGGTCTCCGCGGCGGAGTTCATGCGGTTTCTCTTTCAATGGCAGCATGCGGCGCCGGGCGCGCGTCTGCACGGCGAAGCCGGACTTCTGGAAACCGTCAAACAACTCGGCGGATTCGAAGCGGCCGCATCGGCTTGGGAGTCTCAAATCTTGCGGGTTCGTCTGGGTAAGTATGAACCGGAGTGGCTTGATCGCCTGTGCTTGAGTGGAGCGCTGATGTGGGGACGCCTGACACCGCATCCTCGATTGATGCAGGAGTTGAGCCCCCAGTCCGGTCGTCGAGTCGTTCCGACCAGAGTTGCGCCGGTGAGTATCTTTGCCCGGGAAGACGCACCCATCCTGCTGGCTTCTGCCGGCGATGCAATAGAACAGATGGATTTGTCCGCCCGCCTCAGCGCCTCGGCGCAAGCCGTCCGCCGTTGTCTGCAGGAACGCGGGGCCAGTTTCTTCGATGAGATGCTACGCGCGACCGGTCTGCTGGCGTCCGAAGTGGAAGACGGCCTATGGGAATCGGTGGCTGCTGGTCTGGTGACGGCAGATGGGTTCGATAATTTGCGGGCGCTGATCGATCCGCGCCGGCGGCGAGCCGAGGGGCGTGACAGGGGTCGCCGACCGCGCCATGTCCGAGGCCGCTGGTCGTTGCTGCGGACAGGAAGAGAATCGGCCCAGGTGCCGGCCAACCATACAGAATGTCTCGCCCGCCGGCTGCTACAGCGCTACGGCGTGGTCTTTCGCGACCTGTTGGGGCGCGAGTCGATGCTGTCGTCCTGGCGCGATCTGCTGGTCTGTTACCGGCGTCTTGAATTGACCGGTGAAATCAGAGGGGGCAGGTTTGTAAGCGGTTTCACGGGTGAACAGTTTGCTTTGGCGGAGGCGTTGGAATCGCTCCGCGCGCTCAAAAAACGCCCTGCTACCGAACAAGACATCAAGATTTCCGCCGCCGATCCGCTGAACCTCGCCGGATTGATTTTGCCTGGACCCCGCATCGCCGCAGTGCCTTCCAACTTCGTGGTCTTTCGGGACGGCATGGTGATTCGAACGGTGACCGGGCGAGATACGAACGACCGGCCGGAGCCGTTGGCCATGAAGGGTGGCCGGATCGCGGGATAGCGCCCGTTCTTAGCAGGACTCTGAAAAATGTCGCCGGTTTTGTTCTCGCATCGCTCAGAGGCTCAACGTACCTCCCATGGGAAAGAGCCTGTCTCGGTAAGAAAGTCGCCTTTTTGACCATCCTGCGGGCTATTCCGGTACCATTGCCATATAGCGGGTCGCGCTTCATAGCGGAGCGGCCATGCCGGCGGACCTGCTGATCAAATGAGTGAGGCTGGAATCGCCAGCAGCGGACAGCGGGCGCCTCGCAGCACGCGTTCGGTCGTGCTGCCACGCAACATATCCAGAACGCTATCCTGCCCTTTCGTGGCCATCACGATCATATCCACATCGAATTCCGCTCCCGCCGCAAGAATCCATTCCACCGGGTCGGCCTTGCCGAACAGTTGATTCCAGGACCAACCCGCCCGTTGCGGAAGCGTCAAGTTCTGGATTGCCGCCTCCTCGCCCGCATGCACCAATGTCAGGGTCACGGGCGGTGAACTCAACTGCGAAGCCAACGCGCAGGCTGCGTCGATCGCCGGCTGAGACGGAGGATCGGACGAGATCGGCAGGAGCAGGCGATGGAGCGAGGTCAGGCCGGTTTCGTAAGAAACGAATCCCTCCACATGTGACGGCACGAAGAGCGTCGTCACCCGTACCTCGCGTGACACCGGTTCGGCGACGGAGCTATGGAGCCAGCGAGACAGGCCGTCATGCTGGTGCGTGGCCAACACCATCAAATCGGACGGCGACGAAGTGAGGTGATGAATGATGGCCTGCTTGGCATCGGCGGCCAAGGCGCGAATTTTTTTGACGCCGAGACCCAGTTGCGCCACATCGCCCTTGGAACTCGATTCCGGAAGCAGGCCCCATCGTGCCAGCGTCGGGCGGATGCGGGGAAAGTCCTCGAACCCATCCGGGGCGACGATGGGGTCCACATGCATGATCGTCAGTTCCGCGCGATGCACCAGCGCCAGCTTGAGCGCATGGGCAAAGGCGACCTGACTGTCTTCGGAAAAATCCGTGGGGTGAAAAATCCGTTGGATGGTCGTGGGAGTGAGCGGCTCATTCATATCGATGTCGATCTCCGGTGAAGTGCTTGTCCGGTCTTGTGGCTGCATGCGGGCTGTCAGCGCGCTGATTGCAAGTGTTTTACGAGGTCGTGAGCGGAGGAACTTCCGGATTGGCTCCATCGTCTGAACGAGTCCTGCGCTGTGAGTTGGAATGCGCGACCGGACCGTCCCATAAGGGCTTCGAGAGAATCCAAATACTCGCCTTGCCCGCGCGCCAGGTCTTCTTGAAGGTTTTGCGCATTGTACGAGGTGAATGCGAGGATTTTGTGCTCGGGGTTCAGCAAACCGTCTTCGTTCCACCAGATTCGTCCGGAAGTCGTGCCGGTGATATTGGAAGTGGTGTCCGTAGTTTGCTTGAACGTGGCTTTGAGAGTGCAGGCCGAAAGCAACAGCATGAGAGACAATCCGCCGAGGAATGTGATGGTCAATCGATGATTCATGGTCGTGATCTCCTTTCGTCGGGGCGAAAGAACGAAGCGATTCTGCCGGACTATACCATAAGTAGCGGCAGGAATGAGCCAGGGGAGCAGCGATTAGGTCGGAGGGCGAGGTGGCCTGGCCTAGTCCCTGTGCTCGCGCAACGCGCGGCCTCCGAAGGCCCTCGTTGGAGGCGCGCAATGGAGACTAGGCCAGCCGCCTCGCTGGAACAGGGTTATGTGAGAGAGGGGACAAAAACCAGAGGGGTGACCTAGCGGTTCCTTATGCTCACGGAACGCCCAAGATAAGGCTGTGGTCGTTAGACATGCGCAGTGCGGGCTCCAGACAGGCCAGCCCTGATGCACATGAGTCATGGGAGGGAACAAAAACGCGCCGTCTCATGTGACTGGTTGACAGTATTCTGTACATAAAATAGACTGCTGATCTGAAAGAGAGACACCATGGCAATTACATCTAAAGACATCATTTCGTTGAGCCAGGCCAGGGCGAAGTTAACGGAGTTGTGCGAGGAAGTGCGCACTAAGGGTAGCGAGAAGATCATCACGAAGAACGGAGGAAGCTGCGCGGCGTTGATCGACGCAGAGCGGCTCGATCATTACCATCGACTCGAACGAGAACAGATCCATATTGGATTGCTACAAGAAGCGATCAAAGGAATTTCTGATCTAAACTCGAAGAAAACACTCAGTCTGGTTCAACTCAAGTCGCGGCATGGCCGCTAAACGACCGGCCTTCACCGAAAACTTCTCTACGAATCTCACTGCCATCGAGACATTCCTGGGTTCGGATGGCCAACCCGCCTTCCAAGATCTATTGGAACGGCTATTCGCCGAAACAATTCCAACCCTCTGCCGGTTCCCTCAGTCTGGACGAGTCTTCCTGAATCGCGCGATCAAATCGACAAAGGCCAAGGAATTGACGAAAGATCTCCGCCGGCTCCTCAAGAAAGGCGACGATCTCCGGGAATGCCTCATGGAGGATCATCTCGTCCTCTATTTGGTAGAGCAGAATCGAATCGTCTTCTTAGCCATCAAGCACCATCGGCAGATCTCGTTCGACCTCAAGCAGTTCTGGCAGGAAGAATAGACAGAGCGAGAGTCGCCGGACCGTCCTTCGAAGACACGGCCGGCTCACGCTTCGGCGGCGCACGTCATTCCTCGCGTCGCGCATATCTTGGAGCGAGCGCCCTCAAAGCGGGGAGTGGACGAGGCGGCTAGCCTAATTTCTGTGCTGCGCATCGCGCGCCTTCAGAAGGGCCTCATTCGACGCCGTAACCGAAACCATGCTGGTCTCCTGGCCCGCTATCGGATCAATAGAACAGGTAAGCTAAAATAGTTTACTGCGGTTGGCCATCTCTTCCCGATCGAATCACCCGGGTCAAGAGACAATATATTGTGCATCACACTCGCAAGGGTGGTTCACGTAGTTTGGTCTAGATGATTGTTGACATTCTTTGGGTCAAGCGCTAGCCTCGCGCCGACAGCGCCTATAGGAGATCGCGACTCATCTTGCTGTTCACTGCTCGACGGTGATTCGTCGATTGAACAGGAGTCAGCAGCGGTATGTATGATTGCAAGACCTGGCCCCAGGTGGACCTCCGGAACCTTGGAGACCATCCGCACGATAGCCGTGACGCGTGTGCGCGAAGGCGAGCGTCCGAGTGAGGTGATCGCCAGTTACGGGTTCCGTCGCTGTACGATTTACAGCTGGCTCAAGGCGGCCCGCGGTCGAGGCCAGGGACTCAAGCCGTTGGCGGCGCGCCCGGCGACCGGTCGCCCACGGACCCTCACCGCGGCGCAGGAACGGCAGGTGTTTCGCTGGATCAACGGCAAGAATTCGATGCAGTGCGGTTTTGACTTTGGCCTATGGACCCGCCAGATCGTGCGCGAGTTGATCGCCAGGCGATTCGGCGTGCGCCTGAGCCTGGCTTCGATCGGGACGGTGCTGGCGCGCCAAGGGCTGACGCCGCAGAAGCCATTGCAGCGCGCCTACCAGCGCGATCCCGCGGCGATTGCGCGCAACGCCAAGCGGGACAAGGCCGAGATCTATTTCTAGGACGAGTCCGGCTTTCGTGCCGATGCGGTGCAAGGCACGACCTGGGGTGCCAAGGGCCAGACCCCGGTGGTGTCGGTCCCCGGCCAGCGCCAGAGCATCAGCGCCGCCTCGGCGATCAGCTCCAAGGGGGCGTTCTGGTTCGCCACCTATGTCGGCGTCTGAATGGCGAGCTGTTCATGACGTTGCTGCACCGATGATGCGCGGCCGTCGTAGGCCCCTGCATCCGATCCTGGACGGGTTGCCGGCGCACAAGATCAAGGCGGTCACGCAGTGCGTCGCGGGGCTTACGGCACACTGAGGCTCCATTATCTGCCCGGCTATGCCCCTGTCCTCAACCCCGACGAACTGGTCTGGAGCTACGCCACGCGTACAGGCCATGCCCGGCGTCCGCTGCAGAAGGGCGAGCAGCTCGATGAGCGCGTGACCAGGCAGCTGGTGGAGATCGGTCGGAGGCCCGCACTGGTGCGGTCATTCTTCAGTCATTCGAGTGTTGTCTATATTACTGATTTCTGAGTAATCTGCCTTATCGACCTGCGCCAATGAACCGTACGAAGAGACGGCGAGGGTCTGACAGTTTCACTCGGTGGTGTAGCAGGAAAGAACGGAGGCACAAGCATTATGGCACCAACTGGACAGCCCGGTGTGTATCTCTTGCAAGAGAATGGGGGACTGGTGGAAATGCTCGAACAACCGTACGACACGGAAGCGCTGCTACAAAAACTCTTGTCTCAATACCCCAGCCTACTCGCCGGAAATCAGATCGATCCCGACAGCCCACGGAAATGGCTCTTCATTTCCAGGGAATGTGGGATTCCAGGGAAACAGAATGGCGCCGATCGGTGGGCCGTCGATCATCTCTTTATCGATCAGGACGCGATCCCGACGCTTGTGGAAGTGAAGCGAAGCACGGACACTCGTATCCGAAGAGAAGTGGTCGGGCAAATGTTGGATTATGCGGCCAACTGTATTCTTCACTGGCCCATCCAGACACTGGTGCAACGATTCGAAGCGCAATGCGAGGTAGACAAACAGGAGCCGGCAGAGCGATTGGCAGCATTCCTCGGTGAGGATCTCACGCCGGACGGATTTTGGCAGGCGGTCAAGACCAATCTGCAGGCCGGGAAAATACGGCTGCTCTTTGTTGCCGATGAAATTCCACCTGAGCTTCGCCGGGTGGTGGAATTTCTCAACCAACAGATGGACCCAGCGGAAGTACTGGCAATCGAAGTTCGCCAATATGTCGGACAAGGACTCAAACCCTCGTGCCGCGCGTGATGGGCCAAACGGCAGAAGCGGAGCGGAAGAAGGGTCGCATGTGGGACCTCGATACCTTTTTACAGACGCTCAATAAGAACTGTGGAAAGGCCACCGCCGACTTGGCTCAGCGGCTACATGACTGGGCTCAGACTGCACTCGGTGAGCTACGGTTTGGACATGGAGCCGAACGTGGCTCATTCGGGCCGGTGCTTTTTCCTGACTGGTCTCAAGCCCCCATCTTCGTCGTGCGGTCAGACGGGCGCTTCACCATTCGCTTTTTGCATATCAAAGCGAAGAATGGTAAACGGAACGAAACAATCCTGAAACAATTTATCGCTCAGCTCAACCAAATCCCCAGTCTCAACTTCACCGAAGATGACCTCCAAGGCAAACCGAACCAACCATTGGAGCCGTTGCTTAATCCGTCGCATCTGAAACTGTTTCAGGAGGCGGTGCTCTGGCTGCGCGATGAATTGCAGCGAGGATAGATGAAGCGAGCCAAACATATCTACTTATACGGCGTTGCCTTTATTGCGGCCGGAGCCAATCACTTCCTCAACACGCCGTTCTATGTGAGCATCAAGAAAACAAAGGGGTCACGAATAAAAAGGGGGTCGGGAGTCTTTATGCGGGAAGGCTATCGCTCGGGCGGTGAAGTGCGCAACTGTCGCGAGAGGTTTAAAGCATTTCTGGAGTCACCAAGCAGCGGTTCATTCCCTGAAAGTGTTTGACCGTAATCGGTCTGAAGATTTCTCTTCTCAACCCCGCGCGGCGCGTTCCACCTCATCGTTGACATACATCTTGCCGAGGCCTGCGCCTGGCTTCAAAAGCTCTCTCGTCTTCCCATACAACATTGAATCGTGCCGAGTCGCTGAGGTCATCAGAGGGAAGACATACCGAGAAGACCTCTGAGTGGTTCTGCATGAGCCAGTGTTGACAGGTGTCACGTGCTTCGTTACATTCGGATATGATCAAGACCTTTGCCGACAGGCCTACCAAGGAGCTGTACGAGACTGGCAGGTCGAAGCGGTTCCCTCCTGATGTCTGGGAGCGAGCTTTACGAAAGTTGGAATATCTTGATTTCGCTACAAGTGTGACTGACTTGAGGGTCCCTCCAAGCAATCGACTCCATAAGCTGGAGCGGGACAGAGACGGGCAGTACTCTATTTCAGTCAATGATCAGTGGAGAATATGTTTCCGGTTCGGTGATGGCGATGCGTTTGATGTGGAGATAACGGATTATCATTGATGAGAGGCGCGTGATGAGTATCCTCAATAAACGAGAGCGCAAAATCCGTCCTACTCACCCCGGCGTGATGCTGCGAGAAGACTTCTTGCCGGAATATGTGTTGAGCGTGTCTGGGTTCGCCAAGGCCCTCAGGGTGTCTCGCCAGACGGTCAACGAACTGCTGAGGGAGCGGCGAGCGGTGAGCCCAGAGATGGCATTGCGGCTCTCACGGTTATTCGGTAACAGTCCCGAGTTTTGGTTGAATGCCCAACGTGCAGTCGATCTCTGGGAGGCTGCTCGGAACATGAAGGACAAGATCAATCACATTTCCCCACTGACCGCTGCATAACCGATCATCAGAGTGCCTCAGCGGAAAGCAGGTCCACCTGTGCAACCAGGATAGGGGTCGGGCATTGCAACCGAGCGATATCAATCTTCCTGCGCCGCGCGTTCTACATCATCTACATAGATCAATCCGGATTTGCGGCCTGGTGCGTGGTAGGGTTGGCCGGCTTTGTGGCATGTGCACCCGCGCGGGCCGTAGCAATGCGTTTCAAAGCGCCACTTCACCTTTGACGGATTCCAGTGGTCGAGGATGATTTGCTGCGTCCAGGGTTATTTGGCACAGCTCCGAGTTTTTGTTGAATGCCCAACGGGTCAAGGGCCCGCTGAGCTGCTCAAGAGTCCATTCGGCAAGGCCGTTTTGGGTTTTGAACAACAAAAGTTTATACTTCTCCCGTTAAATTTGAATGGAATCATCAGAAGGCTATAAAAAACCTTAGAGAAGCACGGCGTGGCTTTCAAGAGGTTTCGACGGTCTTTCGGGACCCTCTTTCGGCGACGGGCCACGATCCCGATCACTCATTCAGTGAACTCCGGTTCGTGACCATCGGACTTTCAAGGCAAGGATGCGGTTGACGATTTCACACAGCGAGCAAGTACGCCGATCATATTTGTGCCGTGAGTAACGTGGTGGTCCTTGTCCGAAGGTAGCAAAGGTGTTCCCGAACGATGATGCCTTTAATGCCGCTTTGCTTGGGCTTATGAAACTCGCGCAGACTTCAGCCCGCGTTGCAGCGAGGCCGGCGAAAAAACGTGGCAAGCTGTCCCGCACTCTGAGGATTCGATCGGGAGAGAAGAGTGTTTTTGCCAATCTCATCGCTATTGAGTCGGTTTCCCTGAATCTGATCGAACGTTTTTGCAGAATTGTCGGGTCTTGCCCACGCATGGTTAATCTCGATGTGGTAACAATTGCGAGCCATATTCTAATCCACATCGCCTTAACCACGAACCAAACGAGCGCAGGCTGATGAATCTCCGTCGCTTCTTGTATGAGCTGCCAACCAAGTTGCTTCGAACTTCCGTTTCCGTAATCTCAATATGCCTGCTTCTATTGTCTGCCTGCTCCGAACAACCAGCCCCGACCGAGAACCGCTCTCAGGAAACGGCTGATGCCGCTGCCGGGTTCGCCAACATCGTCTGGACGGTGAGCCAGTCATCGAGCGTTGCGCCGGAGACCCTCTATGTATTTTTGTCGGACGGCACCCTGGTCATCACCGCTCCCCATGGTAAGCCCGCGCTGGGAAGATGGAGGGACGAAGGCGGGATCTTGACGATGATCGAAGAGGGCATCCCGTACCAGGTCGACATCCTGGATTTGAGCCGTGACCAGTTCAAAATCAGGAGCCACAATCCTGGGAAACCGGCGGAGATCACGCTCGTTCCGGCCGAGAGGCGACCTCGTTAGTCCATCAGCAGACGCATGAAGTCTCGTGCACCGTGGAGCACACGCGATGAATCAGGATCGTCTTTCCGTTGACCTTGTAGAACGCAAGGTAAGTTGTCGATGACGAGGACCCGATAGCCGAGTCCAGCGAGTTTGGAGTCATTCGGAATACGGCTGATAAATGAGTGGCGTTGTAAGGATTCCAGTTTGGCTTCGATGCGATCGAGTGTTGAGGCTGCTGCGTCTGGGTTTTCGGCGGTCAGTGTAGGAAATCAGTTCTTAGAGATCTGTTCAGCCACCGAGAGAAGCCGGATGGCATAGTTACCTGAATGCAGGGATCTGTTTCCTCAGATCCTCCATCACCTGGTTGAGTGAACCTCCTCGGTCCCCTCTCGCGATTTCAGCTTCTGCGGCAGCCAGTTTTCCGTAGAGATTCAGCGTGCGCTCAATCTCGCCATATGTGGCCAGAGACATGAGAACCATGTCGCCTTCGCCGTTCTTGGTGATGAAGACCGGCTCGCGACTTTTGTGCACCAGTTCGGAGATTTGGTGGTCTTATTCCTCAAGTCAGAAATGGGTTTGATGATCGGCATAGCTGACACTCCTCGTGCATATCATGATTCTCACTGTATCAAGATAGAGAAAGATAGAAAACCTGGCCGGATGTTGAAAAGTCCACCAGCTTTGTTCTCGCGTCGTTCAGAGGCTCAACGTACTCGGAGTACGCTTCGCCTCTTCGCTTGCTGCGGCCGCGCTGGACGGCCATTTTGAACATCCGCGCGAGATGTCAGGCTTATTGTGCTGAATGTTTATCGTGGCTTACCGAATGTGACCTGGACAGCAATCTGACTGGCTGGAGTTGCGGCCTGGCTCACGGCGTAGGTGGCTTGTTCTTGTGAGCCGGTTGGTCCGTCCGGAGAAACCGACTCGATGAGGAGATCGGCCGAGAAGCG
Organism: Nitrospira sp.; assembly: GCA_020697375.1. The sequence continues at coordinate 139,002 of JAJFBJ010000001.1, forward strand.
GTCGAGCATGGCGACTTCCTGCATCGTCAATGGCGCGAACGGCTTTTGAGATAGGCGGATGGTGAGGCTGAGTAATCCGCCCTCTGCCGATGGAGGCAAGGGAATCTCGTTCCGCTTTCCTGCCGTGACCTTGAGAGAAATTTTCCCTGTTTCCTGCTGGGGCCACCAGAGTCTGGTGCCGGCGCTACCGAGGTTTTGGAGGATTTGCAGGTAGGCATCTTGACTCACTTCCACGCTGATACGCACCTGTCCGGGACTCTGGACCGCGGTGGCTGCGTCCACTTCCTTTTCCTGCCCGTCGCTTCCACGGATGACGAAGCTGTAGCGTAAACCTAGGGAGTTAAACTGCTCGGCGGCCTTTGCCGGCTTCCCTGCTCGTTTGCTTTCATGGAAGGCTGCGCGCGCGCTGAGAGCGGCCGGCTGCGATACCGTGTTAAACGGTTCAGCCGAAGTTGTGACAGGCCGGCGTTCTTCGGCTGCTCGTACGGGAGTCGCCTGCAACAGGTTCGTGCCGAAGGTACCGGCAACGACGGCAACGGCGAAACAGCTCGACCAAGCGAATCTTGCCGGTCTTCTGAACCTTACCCATTGCGCGAAGGAGCCGTAATGTCTTGATGCGCAGATCCGTTCCAAATCTTGGCACGGCAATTTGCGATGCTCTGCCGTGAACCTATTGTTTGCCCAGTGATCTAACAATTTTGCCACCCCTGCTGAGGCATCGAGGACCGGCTTTTAACAAAAGTGAGTCGTGAATGTGTCCGGCGCCGCTGAGTATGCTCGGTTCGGTCTAATGACTGAGGGCAACATCCGTATTGTTCATCCTACTGTATGCTTAGCTTGTCTTGCGAGGGTATTGGACAGGGTAACAGCTCTCCGATCGAGTGAAAGCCAAGGTTCAGTCCCTTGCATACCATGACTTGCCGATCGAACCGGTTCTTCGTCCTCACCATGGCGAGGAGAGTGTTGAAGGCCACACGTCCCCAAGCCGGAAAGTGAAATACCGACAGGGGATAGTCGGTGCCGAAGAGCAGGCGCGCATGGATCTCCGGGCGCCGGCGAAGATGCCAGAGCATGCGGAAGCGATTGGGGAGTGTCAGTCCGGAGATGTCCGAATAAAAATTCGGATAACGCGCCACGAGATCTTGCAAAATCGGAAGAAATTTTTCATAGACGATCAGGCCGGAGCTGCAAGCATGGGCCGCGATGACCGTGGCTCCTTCATCGAGCGGCAGGCGCAATCGGTCCGGATCGCCGACGGATTGGTCCTTGCCGATCAAGCTGAACTCGTAACCGACATGACTGAGAAAGGGAAGCTTACGTTCGGCCAGCGCGCGGTAGAACGACTTATATTTTTGATCGGCCGGGTTGAATTGTTCCGCATTGGGCAGCGCTTTCACCAGCACAGCGCCGGCATCCGCGCAGCGGTGGACTTCATCGATGGCATCGCGCCGCTGAGGGTTGATCGAGACTCCGGCCAGAAACTCGTTCGGATGGGCCCGCGCGGTTTTCAGCACATAGTCATTGCCGATGAGGAAATGCGTCTGAGCCAGATTCAGCCCGCCGTTCTGGTCATAGACGCCGTCCATGCCCAGCAGTATCGCTTTCTGCACGAGGCGCGAAGCCTTCAATTCCCTCAGCAGGTCGTCGAGATATTTTTGATTGGCTTCGCGGGGACGGTCCGGTGAGAGCCCATGTTTCCAAAGGAGGAAGCGAAATAACGGACTCTTCAGCGTCTTCGGTGAAATGTAGCAACCGTTGTCGCCGTCAGCCAATGCCGCCAGATGGACGTGGCAATCGATCAGAGTCTTTTCGGGGAGTGCCATGGTATGCGGCTCCGTCTTCGTCGTTCGTATCCCGCCCCTGGTGAAGCGTTGTGCCGAATCTGTTGATCCGTCGACCTGTTGACTGCCGCATTCAACAGATCATCAGATCATTAAATCAACAGATCCGAAGCCTCCTCACTCCTCGCGTTCCTCCAGCCTTTCCATGGCGATGCGCTTGAGAGCCCGGAGATCGAGCTTGCCCGTTCCCAACAGCGGCAGCGCCTCGACCTTGATGAAGCGGCTGCGCGCAGGCAGGAACAGGTTGGGAAGTCCGCTTGCCGCGGCTTTGGCCTGGATTTTTGGAATCAAGTCCTCGTCGAGCGTATGGAGGACGGCCAGTTGCTCGCCTTTGCGCTCATCTGGTAGGCCGGTGACGGCGAAGACTTGATTGTCTTCGCCGGCCGCAGTATGAAGCGCCTCCTCCACCTGCCGATGGGGGACCATTTCACCACCGATCTTGGAAAAGCGAGAGAGGCGATCGGTGATGGTCAGGAACCCGTCGTCGTCCAGTGTCGCGATGTCACCGGTGTTGTACCAACCTTCTTGCAGAACCTCGACCGTCAGGTCCTCGCGGCCCAGATAGCCCTTCATCACGTTCGGTCCCTTCACCAGCAACATGCCGGGCTTGCCGATAGCGAGAGGGGCGAAGCTGTCAGGATCGACGATCCGGACGGAGACACCGGGAAGAGGCTGGCCGACGGTTCCGCGCCGGGATGCCGGCTGGTAAAACCCGGAGGCCCGGAAGTCAGGACAGTTCACGGCGATGACCGGGGCGCATTCGGTGACTCCATAGCCCTCGATCGGTCTGAGCCCGAAGCGGTCCTCGAAGGACTGTGAAACGCGAGACGACAGTTTCTCCGCTCCTGTGAGCACGACCCGCAAGGAACTGAACTGCTCCGGACTACAACGCCGTTGATAGAGCTGCAGAAACGTGGGGGTGCAGACGAGAAACGTCAAGCGATGTTTGGCGCAGAGCTCGCCGATCGCCACCACATCGAGCGGAGAGGGATGGAAAATGATGGCCGCGCCATTGAGGGTGACAAACCAAAACACCAGATGCCCGAACGAATGGAAGAGCGGCAGAATGCCGAGAATCCGGTCCCGTTCATCCAGGGGAAGGAGTTGGGATACGGCTTGGACATTGGCGTCGATGTTGAAGTGTGTGAGCATCACGCCTTTAGGCTCGCCGGTGCTCCCGCTGCTGAAGATAATGGTGGCGACGTCATTCATGGTGACGCGTTGCCGTTGGCCGCAGGCGGATTCCAGAACGCGAAGCGGGACCAATAGGGCAAGGGCCGCGGCCATGGCTTTCTGTGTTCGGCCGATGGTGGCGGCAATATCCTCCAGCCAGAGAATCGTCGGCCCGTCCGGAAGGTCCAGCTTGGCCTTCTCCACGAACTTACGACTGGTCACAATGGTGCGAATATTCGCCTGGCGCACCGCCGATTCGAGGCCGGCTTTGCCGACGGTGTAGTTGAGGTTCACGCTGGTGCGGCCGGCAAGCATGGCGGCCACGTTGGTCAGGCCTCCGGCGACGGTGGGCGGCACCAAAAGGCCCACATTCTGTTGTTCATGCCAATGGGTTTTGAGCGCGCGGGCCAAGACGATGGCGCCGATCAAAGCCTGGAGACAGGATATGCGCGGCCTGGTCGCATCAGCCATCACGAGGCGGAACGGATGCCGGCGCATGGCCTTGATGAAGGCATGGTGCAGCGGCCGCCGGTCCGGTTTTCGCAAGCGCCAGGCAGCTTCCCCGAGTTCCCGGACGAGCGCGCGGATTTCATTCGCAGCCGTGCCGGCGGGAACCGGCGTTCCAAACGACACGGTCACGGGATAGGGAATGCGTTCCGGCCACTTGGTGAGAAACCTGCCGCCGACAAAACTGAAGATGCTTCCCCAGACACGATCCAGATGAACCGGCAGGACCGGAACATCCCGCCCCTTCAGGATCCGCTCGAAGCCGCGCCGAAAGGGCAAGAGATTGCCGGTACGGGTGATTTGGCCTTCCGGGAAGATGCAGACGATGTCACCCGAGTCGAGCGCCCTGCCCGCCTCGCGCAAGGCCCGGAGGATGACGCGAAGACCGCCGTGAGAAGAAATCGGGATGACATGCAGGGCCTTCAGGAAGGGTTTGAATAGGGGATGGTCGACATACTCTGCATCGACCACGAAGCGGATGGGGCGATCCAGGCTGGCGATCAACAGTAATCCATCGATGAACGAAATGTGGTTGGGGACCAGCAGCGCGCCGCCAGTGACCGGGACATGTTCGTGCCCGACGATGCGGAGCTTGTACAGGGTATTGGTCAGCAGCACGAGCAGCAGCCGAATGAAGGTTTCGGGCATGAGCCACATGGCCCAAATGGTTCCAAGCGTCGTCACGAGGGCCGTGGCCAGAAAGATGCCGACGGTCGAGAGTCCCGCATTGGCCATAAGTCCGCCGCTCAGTGAGCCTAAGAGGATGCCGGTGAAGACACAGGTGTTCTCAAGCGCGATGACGGAGCCTCGCCGGTCATGCGGCGCTCGCCATTGGACCAGGGCATTGATCGGAATGAAGATAAGCGCACTGGAGACTCCCAGCGCGATCATCAGAATAAGGGTACCGGCGAACTGCGGTACGGACCAGCCGAGGATCAACAGGAACATGGCGACTCCGGCCGCCCCCAATGGCACAAGGCCGTATTCCACGCGAGAACGAGAAAGCCGGCCGACGGCGATTGCGCCTAATCCGATGCCCACAGAAATCAAGGCCGAAGGCACGGTGGCCAGCGCGTCCGAAAGACCAAGGACGGCCTTCGCGTACACCAGCACGTTCTGAACCACGAGGCTGGCGATGGTCCAGAAAAAGACCGCGCCGGTGATCGCGAGCCGTAGCAGGCGGTCTGCGCGTAATGCGGAGACGGCGCCGCGCAGCGTATCGAAGAGGCCCCCTGTGGCGCGAGCGCGTGGCACCGGCGGAACGGCCCAAGCCGCGGTCAATCCGATCAAAGCAAGCATTGTCAGCGCGAATGGGGCGATCCAGGGGTTGTCTCCCGCGCCGGCCAGCAAAAATCCGCCCGCCGTCGTTCCTGTCAAGATCGCGAGGAACGTCCAGAGTTCGAGGACGCTGTTGCCGCGCGCGAGCTGTTCGTGCGGGAGCAACTCGGGAAGGATGCCATACTTCGCGGGGCTGAAGATCGCGCTATGGACTCCCATGCCGGCGAGGATGACGAAGGCCCAGAGGCCGCCCGTTGGATTGGACAGCAGCGCGAGGGTAGCGCCGGTCATGAGTAAGACCTCCACGCCTTTCATCGTGATGATAATGGTTCGTTTGCTGATGCGATCGGCAAAGTAGCCCGCCACAAGCGAGGTGAGGACGAGCGGCAAGGTGAAAATGATCAGGGCCAACGCGGTCTGATTCTGCGATGCTGTCTCCAGATCCTGTCCGGGCGGCAGCGTGACAGCGACGCTGTGGATGCCCAGGAGCGCCACCATGAATTTCCAGGCATTGTCGTTGAAGGCGCCGCAGAACTGCGCGATCAGGAGTCCGCGCAGAGGAAGACGAGGTTGTTGTGAGGTGTCGCGCTGATCGATGGGTATCTCCTTCAAATGAATGCTGGGTTTAGTTGGATGTTGAAAAAGTCCGCCGGCAGCGTTCTCGCCTCGTTCAGACCATCAACGTATCACTCATGGGATAAGACCCTGTCTCGGCAGGCTCGGGGTGGGCGGGTACGACCCTCACGCCTTCGGCCCCGGACCGGGACGGCTCACCGTCTTGCCGGGGGCCGCAAGCGTGATGCTCGCTATTCTTCGCGTCGCGGACCTCGCGGCGGACTTGCTGGTCGGCCATTTTCAAGCATCCTGCGAGGAAATTAGGAGTCACAAGAGTTTCTCAACCGCTTATTCGCTTGAGCAATATTCCCAGTCTGACGAAACAACTGAACCGATGCAATTGGTTATCGGGGATGGATGAGATTCGGGCTTTCCACGGGTAGCCCCTCCAGAGCCATGATTCGCAGCGCATTGGTGGTGGGGCATGGGCCAGGTCGCAGCCGATAATCGAAGTGCAATGCGCCTTCGGCCACAGTTTCCTGAAAGTGCACGTTGGTGACGCCTGGAAGTTGCCGTTCCAATTCGGTCAGTTCCAGGTCGTGTGTCGTGACCAGGCCGAAACCGTTTCCTGCCGCAAGCGCGCCGATGAGCGAGCGGCCTCCGATGAGCCGTTCCCGATTGTTGGTGCCCTTGAACACTTCATCGATCAGCCACAGCACCGGAGGTCCCAGTTCATCCTGGACGCTGGTGAGGATGGTCTTGAGGCGTTTCACTTCGGCATAGAAAAAGGACAGGCCGCCGTCCAGCGAATCGTCCACGCGAATGCAGCTGCCGAGCCGCACGAGAGACCAGCGAAACGACCCGGCGCAGACCGGTCCGCCGGCTTGCGCCAGGCAAGTATTGATGCCGATGGTCCTGAGAAAGGTGCTCTTGCCCGACATGTTGGAACCAGTGACGAGGAAGATGCGACCCCGTCCCTGGAGCAGGATGTTGTTGCCGATGCGGGCCGCCGCGGGAATGAGCGGATGCGCCAGGTCCTGTGCGTCGAGGATTGGTCGATCACCGTTCGGGTGGCCAGCGGCATCCGGTTGATGCAATGAGGGCCAGGGATAGTCCGGGCGCAGGTAAGCGAAGGTAGCCAAGGAACTCGCGGCATCCAACTCGGCCAAGGCCTCGAACCACAGCGGCGCGATGGCGGCAATCCGGTCTTGTAACTGCTGCAACCGATGAGTGTAGTAGAGATCCCAGGGGCCGATCGCATTGATGAAGTAATGCACCAGGGGATGGGCCCGCACGCTGAGCCGGTTCATGATGGAAGCGGCCTGTTTGAGCGAGGCGGAAGGGCTGGTGCGCTGTTGAAGGAACGGCCGGCAGAGCAGGGCGAGTTCCGGGGATGGCCGATACGATCGCCGTTCCAAATAGCCGAGCACGGCGCTGAGCCGCTCCAGTTGCCGGTGAAGCGATTGCGCATGGTCGAAGATTTCTTCGGACCGGCTACGGACCGACAAGAAAAAGAAGGCATAGAGCCCGAACGACAAGATCCAATAGTTGCCGAGTCCATACAAGAGTTCGGCGACCAGTAGACCGGCGGTCAGAATGGCGAGCAACGATTCGATCAGCAACATGGGGCTTACGCCGGAATGGTCCACGCGCTTCTGAAGGATCGAGAGCAGCCGGCGACCGTCGATATCGGCTTCATCGACTGCCTGGGCTTCCAGCGACAACCGGTCTCTGAGCAAAGAGAGTGGAGTCAGTTCACGAATGAGGGTCTGCCGCGCGAGCCACGGCGCCGGGTGAGGCGGCTGTTCGAATAGCCAGGAGGCCAGCCGTTCCCGGCCCTGCGAGGAAACCGTATTGTCAATCAGGTGGAGTAATGAATGGGGGCCGGCGAGATCGAGGTCCTGAGCATAACCATGTCGCTCCGGCACGGTAACGTGCCGGAGCGGAATGTCCGGCCATTGTAGACGGATGCGTGCTACGTGGACCCGTTTGATTCTCTGCCAGCGGCGGAGCCGGTGCAAGCGGTCTTCGAGCCTGTTATGATACCAAGCCACGATGAGAAACAGAATGAAGAAGGTTGCGAGAGCCGCATTGCCGAGAATGGTCCAGCCCAGTTTGTGGAGCAGGATGGAGCCCAGCAACCCGCCGAAGAAGATCGCAAAACGCCAGCTCGTGAATCGTTCGCTGACGCAGCTGCCTCTCGCCTCCAGGCGTTCTGCGCGCCGCAGTAGTCGGGTGAGGCTGCGTTCTCGGGCCGGCGCCTGGCGGGGTTGCTTGTTCGGTGCCATGGTACCGCTGACGATACTGATAGTCTGAGATGGCGTCAACCACCAAGATAGACCATCCCGCCGATGACGATTCCCTCTCACCGGTTGCGAGCGACTGGATTCAAGTCGATGTGAGGACCTCACTCGATGCGGGAGAGCTGTTGGGAATCATGAATGATCCTGCCGTGACGGGAGCCTGGCAAGAACAGGACTGCATCCATCTCTACTGGCCGGGCGACCGTTGCGGACCAGACACTTGGCAGGAACTCGGACGGGCGCTGACCATGCTCGGTCATTCCGAACCGGAGCGCGCCATCACCATCAATAGCCTCGCGGATCGCGATTGGAATACCCAGTGGGCGCGTCTGGTGGATTCGATCAGGATCGGATCTGTCATCATCCGGCCGAGTTGGAAAGAGGTAGGGTTACAGCAGGGCGAGATCGAATTGATCATCGATCCGAAGCAGGCGTTCGGCACGGGCCACCATGCGACCACACAATTGCTGATCGAATGGCTGCAGCAAGTCATTCTGCCTACAGATCGCGTGCTGGATGTGGGGACGGGGAGCGGGGTGCTGGCGATGGTGGCGTTGAGGCTGGGGGCCGAGCAGGCAGTGGGGGTGGATTTCGATCCTCTGGCCATCGACTGTGCGCGTGACTATGCCCAGGTCAACGGATTCGATGAGCGGCTGACGTTGTCGGTCGGACATGCCAAAGAGAAGCTATACGATACCTTCCGACCTACCCTTGTCCTTGCGAATTTGGATCGGCAGACATTGCTGGTTACTGCGGAGACGTTCGCCAGCTATGCAGCCGATGGCGCGCGGCTCTTGCTGTCCGGTTTGCTGATCGAGCAACGGGTGGAAATCGAAGCCGCCTATGCCGCCCATGGGATGTATGTAAGAGCCGTACGAGAACGTAACGGGTGGATTGCCCTTGAAGCGGTCGGTATGGAATCCTGCGAGGGAGGCCTCTGCTCCTGATGGATGCCATGGAACAGCCGGCCTTTCCCCATGTGCATCAAGTAAGCCTGTCCGATGGCGGAGTGCCGAAACATGCCGTGCCCTCCGCGCAGGTGACGGTCGAAGGAGTGAGAGGTGATCGGCAACGCAACCGGAAGGTTCATGGAGGACCGGATCGAGCCGTCTGTCTCTTCTCCCTGGAGGTCATCGAGGCCTTACGCGCGGAAGGGCATTCCATCGGTCCCGGCTCGGCTGGTGAAAATCTGACATTGGCTGGGTTGGAGTGGTCCAGCCTGAAGCCAGGTGATCGGCTGAGCATTGGGATTTGTCTGCAGCTGGAAATCATGAGTTACACGGCGCCCTGTCGATGGAACGCTCGGTGGTTCCTGGACGGGGATTACGGAAGAATGTCGCAGGAGGCGTATCCCGGTTGGAGCCGTCTCTATGCGCGGGTCCTGGTTGAAGGAACGGTGCAGCCTGGTGATAGGGTGGAAATGCGAAGCGCGGAGCGATGAATGTTAGTTGTGCCTAAGACTCCCGATCTGTCGATCTGATGACCGGATGATCTGTTGTGTCTCCGGAAATCTTCAGATCAACAGATGCCGGAATCGTTCCTGGCAACTGTTGAGGATTCACGAGACATCATGAACCGTGTACTCGAACCGGAACTGATGGATGATGTGGCGCAGGCCGGCGCTTATGCGCGGGCTGATTTCGCGGAAGAAAATCAGGGCTTCGTCGATCGTTTTCGCAGTTATTTCCCAGATTGGACCGGCGGACATATGGTTGATCTGGGATGCGGTCCGGCTGATATCCCCATTCGCTTTCTCCGCGCCTTTCCCGCCGCACGGGTGACCGCCGTGGATGCCAGCCGTCCGATGCTGGACCTCGCAAGGGAGGCCATTGCCCAGGCAGGATTGGCAGACGATATCACGTTGCGCTGCGAGCGCTTTCAAACGCTTGTCTTGGGGGAGCAAGCCGAGGCCCTGCTTTCCAATAGTCTCCTGCACCATGTGCCGAATCCTCTTCAGTTCTGGTTTCGCGTGAAGCAACTGTCGAAGCCGGGAGCCTGCATCCTGGTCATGGATCTGTTGCGGCCGGAATCTCCCGCAACAGCACAGACATTGGTGGAGCAGTATGCAGCCGATGAAGACCCGATCCTCAAGCGGGACTTTTACAACTCATTACTGGCGGCGTTTACCGAAGATGAAGTCGCGGCGCAGTTGGCCGAAATGAATCTATCCAGATTGCTCATCGATGTCCCGGACGACCGGCATTGGGTCGTCGGCGGCGTGATTCCCTGACACCGACATTGACTATGCGCCCAGTGCTTCCGATTTTTCTGCTCTGTCTGCTCGCCCTCATTTCCACCGGATCCAGCGGGATTGTCTGGGGACAGCTCGAACAGTTGCGAAAGCCCCGATCGCTTCCTGAGACCAAGGCCCTTCTCCCTGCTCCCATGGTCGTCATCCCCGAAGGATTCTTTGCCATGGGAGCCGATGGAACCGATGCATTGGAGGATGAACGGCCGCAACATCAGGTGTGGATTGACCGGTTCGAGATGGATCGCTACGAAGTCACGACTGGGCACTATGCCGAATTTCTCACCTCCACGAAGCGGCCAGTGCCCTGGCAGTGGGAGGGGGTGAACTTGTCGCAGCACCGGGACCGACCGGTCATCGGAGTCAGTTGGTTCGATGCGGAGGCATACTGCCGCCGGCAAGGCAAACGCCTTCCGACGGAGGCGGAGTGGGAAAAAGCAGCCAGGGGGATCGACAGGCGGCTGTTTCCCTGGGGGAACCAGGTTCCCACTGACCTGTTGGCCAACTTTGCGCTAGGCGCGAGGTTCAGCTATAGCCAAGTGCTGGTGCCGGTTCAGCGTTATGAGGCCGGCATCAGTCCCTATGGGCTGTACCAAATGGCGGGGAATGTGGGGGAATGGGTGGCCGACTGGTATGGTGCGAGCTACTATGAAATCAGCCCGCCAAGGAATCCCACCGGACCTGATTCCGGGTCATTTCGTGTGTTGCGCGGCGGGTCCTGGTCCGACTTGCCGAAATACCTTCTGACCTACGGCCGTTTTAAGCTGCCACCGGAAACCCGTAACAGCTATACGGGGTTCCGATGTGCCAGGACAACCGGTCCGGTTCCTCCCGCCGCTTCACCGTGAGCCGGGCGCCTACTGCGCGCCGGCTCACGGTTTCTCGTTCCTGTACCTGGGCCATACATCTAAAACAGGCTCTTGCTGATCTCGTTGGACTTCGTGCTTTCGTTGCCCGCCTTATCGAATGCGGACACGGCAAAGAAATAGGTCGTGCCGATCGGAAGATTCGGGACGGTAAAGCTGGTGCCGCTGGTCACTTCAAAGGGCCCGGCGAAGGTGTAGACCCCCGACCTCGTACCTACGTAGACGCGGTAGCCTGCCAAGTCTTTTTCTGAATTGGCGTTCCAGCTTATCGTGGCGCTGGCAGGTTTCTTTGGCGACGGGGTAGGTTTCCCAGTCAGATCATCCAAAGGAGGATCCGGCGGGGGGGAGGGGGGCATGGGCTGAGGGGGAACCGGCGTCGGTAGAGGAACGGGTGGAGTCTGCCCGGCGGAGATCGTAAACGTGACGGGTATGCGGAGGGTATTGGTGAAATTTTTTGGACCTGAATCGACGATGTACACCACAGCCGTGTAGGTTCCGGCCGCAAGGCCGGTCGTTTGAGCCGTGATGACGATCTGATCCGCTTCAGTTGAAATGGTATGGCTGCTGCCATAGGGCGGATTCATCCAGACCCAGGGCTGATTGGTGCTCAGAGAATAGACATGCTGGTCGGTTCCCTGCTTACGCAAGGTCAAGGTGCCGACGGCCTGTGATCCCGTCAGGGCCAATGTTGCCGGAGTCACCTGAATCGGGGCCGTTGCGCCAGGGGGAGGCAAAGGCGGAGGCATAGGCTGAGGAGGAGGCATCGGTTGCGGAGGAGGCGGCGTAGGTTGAGGGGGCGGCGTGGGTTGAGGAGGAGCAGGCGGCGTGGGCGATCCAGCGGCCGTGATTGTGAACGTCACGGGAATGCGAAGCATGTTCGAAAAATTGTTGGGACCGGAATCGGTGATGTAGATTACCGCGTGATGTGTTCCTGCGGGGAGGCCGGTCGTCTGAGCCGTGATGACGACTTGATCCGTTTCGGATGAAATGCTGTGGCTGCTGCCATAAGGCGGATTCATCCAGATCCAAGACTGGTTGGTGCTGAGTGAGTAGGTATGTTGGTCTGTTCCTGATTTACGCAGGGTGACGGTCCCGACGGCAGTCTGGCCGGTTTGCGCTTTGAGAGCCAGCGCCACAGGACTGGCTGCGATCCCGGCCGTTGAGACGACCGGAGGAGCAGGCGGCGGAGTCGTGGCGGCGGGAGGGGGAGGCGGCGTTACCACGACCGGAGGTGGGGGCGGTACTACGACCGGCGGCGGTGGCGTTGGAGCGGGCGGGGGCGACGGAGCCTTAGGAGCGGCCGTGACAGTGAATGTGACGGGAATCCGGAGCATGTTCGAGAAATTGTTCGGGCCGGAATCGACGACATAGACCACCGCGTGATGTGTCCCCGCCGGGAGGTCGGTCGTCTGAGCCGTGATGACGACTTGATCCGTTTCGGATGAAATGGTGTGGCTGCTGCCATAAGGCGGATTCATCCAGATCCAAGACTGGTTGGTGCTGAGGGAGTAGACATGTTGGTCGGCGTTGGATTTCCGAAGCGTCAACATGCCCATGGCAGTTTGCCCCTTTTGGGCTTGCAATGCCAATGCTACCGGATTGGCCATGATGGGCGTGGTTCCGCTGATCTGCGCCTTCGCAACGGCTGCAGCCACTGCGGGTTGTTGCAGAAGGCTCAAGGTTGATGAGCTGTCAGCGGCGGCAGCCGTGGGGACCAAAGCTGCTTGGAGCAGGGCGGAATAGAAACAACCGGCAATACCGACCACCAATAGGCTCGTTGGGTATTTCATCTTGTGACCTCCGAAAAAAAACCGCAAGACCGTGATGAGCAACCAGCATGCCACCTGCCGAATCATGGCGAGCGGCCGAAAAGCCTTGTCACAAGCCATTTTGTGGCCAATTGCGTTCTCAATATTTCAATCGCCCGAATAAGATGTACAAGAGCGAGCAATCGCTGCATGGCAAAGCCTTCGTCGGCGCGTCCGCCTATGGCATGAGTGAAAACAAACGCGTTAGGAGACGGGTTGATCTCCGTTTGCCGGCAAGAATCGATAGAGGATCGTGTGGTTACCTAGAACGATGGACTTGAGAAATCCAGTCGGCGAGCAACGTCAGCATCTGTTGAAAATCTGAGGGGTTGGTAAACCGGTGGTCGGCGCCTGGGAGGATCTTTAAACATTTGTGTCCCGACAGGGCGTCCAAGAGCCGCCGGCTCTGATGAAGGGGAACATATTCGTCACAATCGCCCTGAACGATGAGCGTCGGCGCGGTAATGGTTTGCGCCGGTTCATACGCAACCCGGTTGAGACAGTCTTCGTAGAAGGCATAATCCAGAGGAATGCGAGTCGTCCCTCCATGGAGGTCCGGGATTGTGTTGGTTCGTTTCCATTCCCGCAAGCCATCCTCTCCAAGTTCCAGGCTGAGTTCTTCTGCGAAATCGACGACCGGACATTTCAATGCCAGGCAGGCGAGTGGAGGAGCAGGAAAAGGATGTGAGTCTCGCTTGCTCTTCCATTCGGCCGCGGCGAGGATCGAAACCAGCCCCCCGAAGCTGGAACCTGTCAAAGAGAGGCGGCGATACCGGCGATGTGCAACATAGTCCAGGGCCGCGAGCGCCTGACCAACTCCAATCGTCGTCGTCAATTTGGCGAAGGGCCCATCGCTGTCACCATGTCCGAAACAATCGAATCGGAAGGTTGCGATGCCTCGCTCGACCAATAGAGCGGTCAGCGCGAGATTGCTCGAGCTGTTCTTGTGAGACAGAAAACCATGACAGAGCACAGCGATGTGATCCGTCGCCTGATCGGGTGTGGTCAGGACGGCGGAAACCCGCTGGCCCAGAGAATCGTAAAAGAACAGCGTCTCTTCCATCATGTGTTTAACTCGATAAGGTGAGTGATTGGGTTAGCGCGCGGCACGCTCGCCGGCCGGATGTGTCCCCAGCACGTAGGCGATCTTCATCGTCATCAAGGTGAGGTGGCTCAGGAGTAGGCCGAAACTCACCCACGTCGCCGTATGGATCCAAGGCGAGGAGAGCGGGAAGGTCCAGGTCATCACTGCTACAAGGACGAGGCCCAAGGTGCCAAAGCTGAGGGTGGACAGCTGCAGAGCCCGCCAGCGGTTCATGATTCCATCGAGACTGTTCCGGTAAGCCGTCCGCTTTTTCTGACCTGTGGTGCGTTGTGCGACCAGCAGCGCGGGCAAGGCATAGGATAGCCCCCCGATGATCGCTTGCAGGAGAAACCCGATGAAGGCCTGGTGGGTGTAGGCCACCAGGTGAAGGGTGCCATAGGGCATGACCGGAGGAGTCCAAAGCGCGTTGATGCCGACGGCCATGCCGATGAGCGTCATGGTGAGAAGGAAAAAGACAGCCGTTATGAGGTGATCGATGGCGGCCGAGCCGGGGTGGCCAGACTGACTCCAGGCGCGGAAAACGAGTATGCCGGAAAGCGCCAGCGTGACCAGCAGACAGCCGCCGGCGACCAGTTGGATGTGAACGGAAGAAAGAAGGAAACCCGTCAGTAGGCCGGCGGCTCCTGCCGGCAGGAGAAGGAACACGATCTGCTCCGAGCCTGCACGTCGCGGCCGGCGATCCAATAACGGCGGCAGCGCCAGTTGGATCGTTCCGATGGTTCCAAGGGTGAAGAATAACACGAGGCCGGCATGCAAGTGTCCCAGCCGGAGCATGCCGTGCCAGGTCGGAAACCAGGCTCCGGCGAGGAGTCCGCCAAGAACCAGACTACCGAACAGCCCGGTCAAGGCTATCCCCATAAGAAAGGCCGAAAGGGCGGTCCATCCAGGGCAGGTACGCAACGCCGTCACCATACCCTGCGCCATGGGTATGCAGAGCAGAGCCAGCAACAGACCGGCTCCGATGGCCAGGTATGGCTCGTGTAACCAAGAGCCGGCGGCCAGGCCGACAACGGCGAGATTCAGTCCGATGAACAGTCCCAGGCGCTTCGTTGGTTTCGTCTCATGGCTCGCCAGCTCGATGGCCGCGAGCGCCAAGCCGAATGTCATCTGGAGGAGGCCTCCGACGAGAGCGCCGTGAACATGGAGCAGGCGAAGGCCGGGCGGTAGCGGGGAGCCGCGCACGATGCCGATAAAGGTGGCCAGCCCCAGCAGCGCGGTCAGCAGAAGCCAGCTCCACCCGGTAAGGAGAAACGACAAGGATGATCCGAGTCCTCGACCCATGGCCCCTAGCCCTGATTCAAAAAGTAGAAATGGTTGGTGGGACCCTTGCCGTGGCCGATGGCGAGGCTGTGCCTGATGGCTTCGGTAAGATAGGTCTTCGCGGTTTGGATCGCGTCGGGAACCGTTTTTCCTCGGGCGAGATGCGCCGCGATGGCTGAAGCAAAGGTGCAACCAGTGCCATGGGTATGCGGTGTGTCGATAAACTCGCCCTTGAAAACGTTGAAGAACCGGCCGTCATAGAGGAGATCAGTCGCGCGATCGCTTGGCAAATGGCCTCCCTTGATGAGGACGTTGGCGCATCCGAATTGCTGGATGATCTTGGCGGCGCGACGGGCGTCGGCCAGCGAGGTGATCTCGATGCCTGAAAGCTGCTGAGCTTCATGCACATTTGGCGTCACCAGCAAGGCTAACGGAAAGAGCTCCTTCTTGAGGGAATCGACGGCATCCGGTCTCAAAAGGGCTTGCCCGCCCTTGGCGACCATGACGGGATCCACGACCAGGTTTTTAACCATCTGCGGCTTCAGGAGTTTCACGACGGTCTTGATGATGTCCGCCGACGACAACATGCCGGTCTTGACGGCAGCCACCTCGAAATCGTCGAAGATGGCATCGAGTTGAGCGGCGATGATCGACGTCGGCAATTCCAGCACGTCGGCCACTTCTTCCGTATTCTGAGCGGTGATGGCGGTGATGACCGACATGGCATAGGCCCCGTTGGCCGACATGGCCTTCAGATCTGCCTGGATTCCCGCCCCGCCGCCGGAATCTGAACCCGCGATCGTCAAGACTTGTTTGATCATGCTGTTCCCCGTGCAAAGGTTCCGAAGATAATAATCTATGGTGTGGTGGGGATGGTCTCCTGCGGTGCAGGAGGTCCGGCTTCCGTGGCCGGCGGCGCATCGAGGTTCAGCCCGTCCAGGGTCACGACGCGATCCGGCCTGGGCGACGTTTCGTGGTAATGCAGAGAGACGGGACCTCGCGCCGGTTTGTCATCGGCTGGAAAAGAGAGACTCGCACGCTGTTGTTTCGTAGGATCCAGTTCCATGCCGCGGGTGCAGAGCCCTTCGCGATTCTGGGCGACATCCTGTTTCCATTGCCGGCCCTGATCGTCCTTCAGGTAGGTGTCCATCAGCTGGCAGCCGATTTTGACGGGATGGGACGAGCGGTTCTCAAACAGCAGGTCCAGCGTAATCTGCTCGTCCCGCCTGGTTATGTCGACGACGCTGACTTTGTACCATTCGTTTTCATGGGCATTCAGCGCCGGGACAGTGGGCTCCGGAGCTGCGGACTCCAGCGACGCGGAGGGCGGCGGAGCATTCGTCTGCTTGAGAAGCGCTGCAAGTGGTCCGGCTTTCGGCAGGACCGTGCGCGCCGCACCGACGGGAAACACCGTGTATGGGCCGATCAGCTTCGCCGTCACCTGTACGCCCTCGGGAATCTCCAGATAGGTTCCGGTGACGAACAGATCGGTCCGCAAGGCCTTCGCTACCTTCTTGACCGCTTTCGCTTGAGAAGCTTCCAGGTGAGTGAGGTGATGCTTCTTCATGGTGGCTGCAAGAAGTTTGTGATCGACCACTTTGAGTTCGCCGGCCACGAGCAATTGGGTGGCCAGTTCTTCGGCGAGGAACCGTCCGATCGCTGTCACGTCCCCCTTATTGTCGACGAAGTCCAGTAATGCGAGGCGCTCCTTTTTCATCTTGATGGCCTCGGCCGCCACGCCTTCAGCTAGCTCCTTCAGACTGTCCTCATATTTCGACGCGGCCTGTGCGGAGGCATGGCAGAATGCGAGCAACACTATGAGGAAGAACAGACGCGCCATTGATAGGGACTCATTGCGAAGCCGATAAACGCCCACATTATACTCACGTCACCGATGCTGTCCAGCCCGTGCGCTGCCGATGGTCACAAGCCAGTCGGGTCGCTGGTCCCGGCCGGAAGAAGGATGAGCCGGCCGATCAATCATCCTTCGAGCCTGTGCCGGCTTCTGAATCATCGGCCATGCGGCCGATGGCGCTTCTCGTGGCAGGGGAAGCGGTATTCCGAGAGGAACAGCACTACGTAGTTCAATCCCTCCGGTAGTGCGGTCTTGCCATGGTCTAGGACGAATCCCGGTTATCGCCGTGGCCGATCGTTGGGATCGCAGGGGCTCCGGTCGTGGAACAACTGCTAGGAGGTTGACCAGGCGCGGGCTAGGGAAGTACCGGGGATTTGTGCCGAATTATTCCTACAGTCACCATTTTTTTGCCACATTGATCATGTTCCCCCTAGCACAAGGTTCCGAATGGGTACTAGCATAAATCATACGGAAACCCTTCCACGGAGGAGGTCAATATGCCAGCTTACATCCTCGGTGCATTGGCGATCCTATTTTGCATGATCGCCGTCTGGGCCTCTGTCACGCAGGAGAGTGCGCCCATGATGGGTGAAGAAGAGCCCGATTGGGACCTCGAACCGCTCAATCAGCCGGAAGAATACCGCAAGCAGCCGGGCGAATACCGCAAGGCCGGTTGACGGTTTCGGCAGATTGCCGTCGAGCACCTCTCGTGCAATCGGTCCAATACTGACCCCTAGAGTGGCAGCATTGACTGTACGACCTGCCGGGTGTGTCTGCGAACCCTCCGACGCTGAATATGTCTGTCCGACCGTCCGACAGCAGCGCGCAGACCAGTTGTGAAAGGCCCTCTGGATTACCAGCCCGACCGACGCTTCGCAGGCAAGGAGGGATGGATTTTAGGCGGAAATTGCATGCTGGGACAAAGCTTCGCATGCGACTGGAGCAAGCCTGTTGCATCATGGAGGCTTTGTGGATACGTGAGACGGTCTGCCCCTTCATCTTCTCTCATAATTTCTTCTTTTTCCAATCTGGCATGCCGTGGCTGCGCGAGCGGTTCTGTTAGAGTCTTTCTCTCTCTCGCTCTCTCCCTCTGATGGCCGGGTGGTTTTCTTCGGGCAGGTGGCAGGACTAGGCCAAAAACTGCGCGCGTCCAACGAGGGCCGTCCTCCTTCCTCACAGCGGCCACGGATTTCCTTGTTCTAGCTAGTCACCGGCTTTGTTTCGTGCGTCCGACGCGTTTCGTCCGGCTGGTTGATCGCCGGGCTACGTCGATCAATGACCGAAGGGTATCGTTGACGGCCTTGTCTGTGGGAAAGGCGGCGGCGACATCAGGACTGAGCAACACGAGGTTGGCTCCTGAGCAATAGGACTGGTAATACTTTCCGCGAACTCCTTTGCCGAGATCGCTTCTCTGGTACTCTCTGCGCATGCCACTTTGCTTAGCCTTCTTCATAAGTCCTCCGCTCGCGCTTAGTCGCCAGTCGGGCACTGATTATTCGCGTTCTCATTCCTCGTTCTGTATGCGAAATGACCAACAGCCGGGTGAATGAGACATCCCAAAGGTGAGAAGCCGAGGTTCGCCACGGGAATGGTCGGGGTCGTTGAACGTAATGGCCAGGGGATCGCCGAAAACAGTCGCGGCTTCATGGAATGACACGCCATGCTTCTGTTGATTGGCGCGGGCCTTTTTCTCATCCCATTCGAACTCCACGGCCCATTATAGGCGTTTCGTGAGGAATGGTCTATTTCGCTCATCTCATCACCTTCTCATGGACGTGTGACTGGCTGGCTCGGCCGAGAGGCGCTAGCAACACATGAAGCCTTGGTGGAAACGATTGCATGCGGAAAGAAGTTTATCATGTGATTCTTATACGTTCATGCACAGGAATCAGGCGCGGTTGATTTCTCTCATTCTGCGGCGTAGTTCATGGCCTATGACCCCGACCATTTTTGTTGGCTAAATTGGGAGCCAGGATTTCACATCAACTGGAGGCTGAAGATGCGGAGATCACGAATCGGCTACTGGTCAAGATGGGCATTCATGACATGCCTTGTCTTTACTCTCATTGAATCCGTTCTGATGAGGTCCGCATATTCGTCTGAGGAGATCACACCTGGATTACAAGTTAATCCAATAAAGGACCAGTCGATCAGAGCTAAATTTATGGGTCATCTATCGGGAATCGAGGATTTCTCAAAGCAGAAGGAACGTTGGATGGCAGTTTACGCGGATCTCGAAGACCAAATACATAAGGTTAACAATGCTCTTCAGGGTATGGAGGTGAAACTAGCCAATGCCGAGAACAAGAATTTAAGAAAACGACTCACTCGAAAAAGTACAGCATTAAGTCAGATGGTCAGTTCTCAGCGATTTTTGCAAGATCTGGCTGTCCAAGAATACAGTTTGGTGTCGAAACTCGAATCAATCGATCAATCACTGAAACAAAATGCACTCTCCAAGGCTGATTATTTGAGCGAACGAGCCCACATAGCTCAACGAATCAGTCATGTCGAACAATTGCGTCAGGAGGAATATCTGGCTGGTAATATTGCTTTTTTCTTGGAGAAGATTGCTGATGAGGTTGGAGACTTGGAATTCCCGATTAGCACTATTAGGCTGAAGTAACAGCGCAATAGTTTGTTGCAAGGAGCACTTGGCCGACTTCGCGCCAAATCAGCAAAAGTTCAGAGGACTCTTAAAGGGTATCCAGGTGCTGTAGGCCAATAAGGCGTTGGGCTTTTCATTATTTCTCGCCCCACCTTGAATGGCACAATGCACCATGGGTTAGTACCAGTCGTGGCGATGTAATTTGGTCTAACACAGGGCTATCAGGTTCAGGTCGATAGGCATTGCGCAGATCCTTGAATATGATTTCTCTGTTTGAAAGCACGCAATCAGAAGATTCGATCAACAGCACCGTTTCATCTCCGCGATTCTTGTATTGCCGCAACACCTCAGTCTTTTTGTCTAGCGCGTTGCGAATGACAGCGATTCTTTGTTCAGATAGATTGCCGGGCTTCAGGCGAGCCACTATTACTCTCCCTTGTCCAGGTAGCTTTTCTCGGCAAATATGGAGATCGATAGGAACGTTTGGAATCTTAACAATGCTTTGGCATTCACACGGTAGTGAGGGAACATTTTGAATCAACCATGCCTGGATTTGATTAGATAGACTGCCCCAATCCACGCCAGTTGGTATTGCTGTAACATCAATAGCTATTTCCAGCCAATCATCCGGATGGTTCGACCATTTCTTTTCGAGAGTTCCCATAAGCTTGTGAAATCGGGCATCATCGTGCCTCTGTCCCACAAAACTATCAATCGTCGTGTGCTCTACGGCATATCCTTCACGCGGTCCTCGCCATGTTGCATCGCATGGTCGCTCGCCCTGGTAGACGCGTATTTCCTCTGGATAGCTCTCGTGTTGGATAGGCTCTCCAAATGTCTTGCATACATGCAGCCTCAAGACCTCGATTACTTTCTTTTCCTTATTTGTCCTTTCTTCCTCTCCCACCTTTAATCCCCTCCCATTGACATGTCGTGACTGGACGGACGTCGCTGTCTGTAGCAGGCCGCGCCCATTTGCCCATGCTCCCCAAATTGACCATGGCTGGCAATCTCACTGTCCGTTTTTCCCATTTCCTTTCCAGTGGACCTGCGACTGGTGGGCGGGGAAGGCATGTCTCGGAGCGCCCTCAAAGCGTCAGCAGCGTTTCGAATGGACTGAGCGGGCTGTTCTGCGTGAACAGATGGTCTGTCCGCAGCTCCGCGCCACCCATCCTATTCCTCTATTCCCACCTCCCGTAGACGTGCGACTGGCGAGGAAGGTGATCAGGCTCCTGAGCGTGTTCACAGCAGCGGCGAAGGTATTGCTCTGCCAGAGGCGTACCGTCCTGCATTGCAGGTGGCATCTGCTGTTCGAAGCTGCGTTTTCCCGAAGGGAAACGCAGCAAGTTCAGATGCCAAGGTCGTCTCTGGCAGGGCAAGCCGGTGCGTGATATTACGCGAAAGGAGTCTGATCATTTCCCTCGCCCCCTCACACCGGCCACTTCTCCTCGTTCCAGGCCATCTCCCAAAACATCCACTCATACTTCGAGCTGATCAGGAACGACTGTTCCATTCGCTTTTTTTCCTCATGTCCCGCAGTTCGCGCCCAGGTATCGACCCTGGCTCGCATCCATTCCTGCACCGCCTCGAATTCCGGCGAGGCATAGAGCAGGAGCCAGTCCCGATAGGGGTGTTTGGCCGGCGGGGCGCCGCTCTTGAGGAAGTGTTTGCCGAGCACGCAATAGATCCAGGCGCAGGGAAGAGCGACAACCGCGATTTCTGTGGCAGTCCCGCCCTGGGCTACGGCAAGCATGTGGCGGGTATAGGCATAGTTGGTGGGGGCCATCGGCTCGTTCAGCATGTCCTGCGGCGAGAGCTTCCAACGTTTGCCGTAGTTCTCATGGAGGCTCCGTTCGACCGTGATGGTGTCTTCGGCCAGTTTGGCAAAGCGCAAAGCCGATTCGGAATCCGGCGCGCGCAAGGCGCCGGCGGCGAAGATACGGGCGAGATCTGCGAGGAACCGCGCATCCTGCAGGATGTAGTAGCGGAACTTGCGCTCCGGCAACGTACCCTTGCCGAGGGCGACGACAAACGGGTGGGTCAGTTGCGCTTCCCACACGGGTTGGGCGAGTTTGCGAAGATGGTTCGAAAAGGACATTTGCGTACTCCTTTCGCGCAACATATAAGCCTGAATTGATTCAGTGAGTCATTGCATCACTGAGTCATTGGATCAATGACTAACTGGTCCGATGAACAAATGCTGCAATGTGGCATGACCCTGTCATGCTCTGGGCGCCCAGGGTCTGGGTAGTTGATTGATCCCGTCCAGGGCGGCGACCCGATAACATTCCGCGAGGGTCGGGTAGTTGAAGACCGCGTCTATGAAGTAGTCGATCTGGCCATGGTACGCCATGACGGTCTGACCGATGTGGATGAGTTCCGTGGCCCCATCGCCGATCGCATGGACGCCCAACAACTGCCGGGTCTTGTTGTGAAACAGGAGCTTCAGCATGCCGATGTCGTCTCCGATGAGCTGCCCCCTGGCAATCTCCCGATAACGGGCGATTCCCACGGCGTAGGGGATGCCCTGTTTGGTGAGATCATCTTCATTGCGGCCAACCATGGAAATCTCCGGGATCGAGTAGATGCCGTAGGGCATCAATTCCGAATGGGTCTGGCAGTCAATCCCGAAGGCATGGCAGGCAGCGTGGCGACCCTGTTGCATGGAGGTAGATGCCAGCGCGGGAAAGCCGATGATGTCGCCTGCCGCATAGATGTGCGGCACGGCGGTTTGATAGTGCTCATTTACCTGCAGCCGCCCGCGGTCGTCCGCCGCCAATCCGACCGCTTTGAGGTTCAACGGGGCGCTCGCGCCGATTCGTCCGACCGAGTAGAGCACGGTCGTCGCGCCGATTTCCTTGCCGCTCTTGAGCCTGACGATGGCCTGTTGGGCAGGATGCCCCTCAACGGACACCACTTCCTCGTTGAACCGCAGAGTGACGCCGATGCTGCGCATATGATACTGAAGGGCCTCGATCGTTTCCTGGTCGACGAACTCCAGCAAGCGCGACCGGCGTTCGATCAGCGTGACGTGAATACCCATGGTGGCCAGGATCGAGGCGTATTCCGTGCCCACCACGCCGCCGCCGATGATGGTGATGGACTTGGGCAACTGTTTCAGCGCCAAGAGGCCGTCGGTATCGATGATGCTGTGGTCGTCGAAGGGAATGTGGGCTGGTCTGGCCGGGATGGTGCCGCAGGCGATGACGATGAAATCAGCCGAATGTTCCACATGGTCGTCTGGACTTTTGATGCGCAGGCAATGCGGATCGGCGAATTCGGCGACGCCGAACAGCATTTCTACATCGTTTCGGGTCATTTGATTCTGGATGATTTCGATTTCCCGTTTGATCACATGGTTGGAGCGGAAGGTCAGATCTTCCATCGTGATGTCCTGTTTGACGCGGTAACTCGCGCCATACAGGCTGCGCTGGTGGAAGCCGGAGAGGTACAGGACCGCTTCGCGGAGGGACTTGCTGGGAATCGTGCCGGTATTGGTGCAGACGCCGCCGACGACCTGTTTGCACTCGATGATGCCGACCTTTTTGCCCAGCTTGGCTGCCTGGATGGCAGCTTTCTGGCCTGCCGGGCCGGTGCCGATCACCAACAGATCGTAATGCGCCATTTCACCTCTACTGCGACAGCCGATACTCTCGCTCGCCGCTGCCGTTCTCGCTCAGTCTCCTCGACGTAGCCAGAGACTACGCCACCGTCGCCTTCACTGCGAGCGACAATGGTAGGCTTCGGTCCCGGCTGTCTCGTGACGAGGCGCTATTGCCATTGGCCGAGTGGCCCGTGAATCAGTGAATCAACCGCTTCGCGTCAACTGGCCGTGACGAGCGACCGCGCATATGTGAAGGCTTCCTCCAGGTCTGGCAATTGCCCCAGCTCTGGCGTGATTTGGAGATAACGGACTGTATTGTCCTTGTCCACGACCATCACGGCGCGGCTCAGCAGATGAGGATCTTTGAGCAGGAGCCCGTGTGCCTTGCCGAAATCGGCGGCGCGGAAATCGGAAAGGAACGTCACGTTGGAAATTTTCGCCTCCTCAGCGAAACGCTTTTGAGCGAAGGGAGTATCGATACTGATCGTGATGAGCTCCACCATCCGGTCCAGCCCCTTGTTCTTTTCGCTCAAATAGTGGGTTTGTTGTTCGCAGACCTTGGTGTCGACAGAAGGAACGACACTGATGATGCGGACCTTCCCTTTCCCCTTGGTCTCGTTGATATTGACCATCGACAAATCGGTTCGAACCAGTTTGACATCTCGCAGACTGTCGCCGACCTTGATTCCCATGCCTGAGAGCATCAGCGGTTTGCCTTGAAACAGGATGTTGTTGCCTTCGCCCGCGGTCGTGCTGCCGTTGGCGATGGGGAGATCTTTATAGGCAAAGTCCGGCTGACCAGGAACGGGCATATTCGCGCAGCCGCTGAGTCCCACACAAGCCAGGATGGCCAGGAGGCATGAAAGTGAGCGGGACGGGGTCGCACGGGGTGGAATCGACAACATGGAAGGGCCTCCTCGATGGATGAAAGATATGCAGGATTCTTTCGCCACTTTATGGAGGCATTTGGCGCTCTGTCAAGGTTGCAGAAAGTCGAGGAGATGCCGGTTGACGGCCTGCGGCTGTTCCCATTGTGGGATATGGCCTGCTTTGGGAATCATGATCAGCCGAGCGTGAGGAATGGCGGCTTGGAGGTCGCGCGCGACTTGAGGAGGGAAGAGCCGATCATGTTCGCCCCACATTATCAGCGTGCGCTGTCGGATCTCATGGAGCCGCGAGGCAAAGTGCCGTTCCCATAGGGGCAGGCTATCTCTGATCGACAGCAGCGGTCCGATCGTGTCCGCCCGTTGACGATTCCGGTTGGAACGGTCCAGTACTGCCGGCGTGATCAGGGTCGGATCATAAATGATTTCCTTCAGCACGGCCTCCACGCTATGGCTGCCGAACAGCCAGGCGCCGAAACGGGCCAGCCAGGCCGGCACGCGGGTATTCACCGCGCGTTTCATCAGAGGACTTGCCAGTCGTTCGCGCACATGGTCGGGCAAGCCATCGATCAGGATCAGCTGTTCGACCCGCTCCGGGTGGGTCAAGGCCATGCCGATAGCCACGCCGCCTCCCATGGAATTGCCGATCAGCGTGGCCCTGGAGAGATTGAGCGCATCCATGAGGCCGTGCACCGAGTCGATCAGCTCTTCCGGTCGGTAGTCGAGGTCCGGCCTGTCCGAGAGGCCCGATCCGATCAGGTCTGGGGTGATGACGCGGAAGCGCGCGGCGAGGGGATTTTGTTGATATTCCCACTGCCACATCGATCCGCCATAGCCGTGGATCAGGATGAGCGTTGGGCCCTGGCCTTCGTCCAAATAGGCGATCCGGTGGCCGTGCACGGTGGCGGATTTTACGGGGAACCGCTGGATGGCGTCGAACCAGGGAGGGATCTGTGGGGATGCCGCACAACCACTCATGAAGATTGCCGCGAGATAGAACATGGCGAGGAATGCCGGCGCGACAGTCGAACGCCGGATGAGCCATGCCGGAAGTCGCACGGGCTACTCCAGCTGAAGGACCGTTTCATCGATCTTGACGTGTTCTCCCTCGACGACGAGGATGGCGACCACCCGCCCGTCCATGGAGGCAGGTACTTGGCTTTCCATCTTCATCGCCTCGATGATCAAGAGCGGATCACCCGTCCTTACCTCGGCGCCTTCCGTCACCAACACCTTCACCACACGGCCCGGCATCGGCGGCGCCACATCACCGGTCTTGGTCGGCTTGGGACGTTTCGGTTTGGTCTTGCTGCCGCTCGCCGGAGCTTCAGGCACACCCGCGAGCACTTCCTGCAGCGGTTCGAGCGACACTTCCTGCAGTCGCTCGTTGACGCGGATGTAGTAGGGCTTGCGGCCGTCGGTGGTCCGGCCGGAGCCGGAGACGACGACGTGATAGGTTTCACCGTGGACGGTGATGTTGAATTCCGCCGGGGCGAGATGAAGGTCGTGCGCCACGGCCGGACCTTTGGTTTCCGTCGGCTCGAGCGGTTCCGGTTGGAGCTCTCCGCGTTCACGCGCTTCGAAAAAATCACGGGCGATCGCGGGGAATAGAGCGAACGACAATTGATCTTCCGGGGTAGTGGCCGTTTCAGGCATGTCTTTATTGAGCTTGTCGAATTCCGGCTCCAGTCGATCGGCCGGCCGCCCCTTGACCGGCTCTTCATCCCCGATCGCCCTCGCCATGATGGCCTTATCGAGCGCACCGGGCGCGCGCCCGTATAGCCCCAGAAAGTAATTCTTGGTTTCCGTCGTGATGACCTTGTAGCGCTCGCCCTGCTCGCCGGTCAGCACGTTTAACGTCGCTTGCGTGCCGACGATCTGGCTGGTCGGCGTGACCAGCGGTGGATACCCCATGTCCTTCCGAACACGCGGCACTTCGTCGAGGACTTCCTTCATGCGATCGAGCGCATTCTGTTCCGCTAGCTGCGCGGCGAGATTGGACAACATCCCTCCTGGAATCTGCGATGTGAGAATCTCGGCATCCACGCCGGTGAAGTCGCTTTCAAACTGACGGTATTTGCGGCGTACGTTGCGGAAGTGTTCGGTGATCGGCTCGAACTGCCGAAGGTCCAGCCCGGTATCATAGGGTGTATTGCGCAGGCCGGCGATCATCGTTTCCGTCGGTGGATGCGAAGTCCCGCCCGCCAAGGGGGAAACCGAGGTGTCCAGCATATCGAGCCCTCCAAACACCGCCATGAGAGCCGACATCGAGGCCATCCCGGACGTGTAATGGCTATGGAGGTGGATCGGAACTTTCACGGCCTGTTTGAGCCGGCGGATCAGTGTGTAAGCATCCTGTGGTGCGAGGAGGCCGGCCATGTCTTTGATGCAAAGCGTATCGGTGCCCAGGTCTTCCAATTGTTTGGCCATCGACACAAACCGGTCGATGCCATGGACGGGGCTGACGGTGTAGCAAATAGTCGCCTCGACATGTTTGCCGCAGCCCTTCACTTCCCGAATGGCTCGGTCGAGGTTGCGAACGTCGTTGAGCGCGTCGAAAATGCGGAAGACATCGATGCCGTTGGCTGCGGAGCGTTCGATGAATTTGTCGAGGACATCATCGGCATAATGCCGATAGCCCACCAGGTTTTGCCCCCGCAGCAACATCTGCAGCTTGGTGTTCGGCATGGCTTCGCGCAGGGCTCGCAGCCGCTCCCATGGATCTTCCTTAAGAAAGCGGAGACAGGTGTCGAACGTGGCGCCGCCCCACACTTCCAACGACCAATACCCCACGGCGTCGAGCTTTTGAGCGATGGGAAGCATGTCTTCCGTCCGCATCCGCGTCGCCAGCAGCGATTGATGTCCGTCTCGGAAGGCGACATCGGTCAACAACAGTTTCTTCCCGGGGGATGGTTCGAGGTGAAATCCGGGAATTACCGGTTTCACGTTTCTGATGAGGCGCGAGGCCGCCGCACGGGCAGTCTTGGGACGCGGTTTCTTCGGCGGTGATTTTTGGGGGACGGATTTCTTTGTCTTTTTCGTTGCCATACTCACGGCCTTGGGCGGCGGATCCGCTTACGTAACAGGTTGAGGTATTGCTGCCGAGCGGCTGGAGATCAGAGTCCTTCGTAGGCGGCGATCGCTGCGGAAATCGCCAGCACCAGGTCTTCGGGCTCCTCTGACTCTTCGTATTGATAGAGGTCCGGATGGGTGTCCAGGTAGGACGTGTCGAATCGTCCGGCTTGAAAATCCTGCTCCATCATAATGTTCTTCATGAATGGAATCGTTGTCTTCACCCCACGCAAGACATATTCTTCGAGCGACCGCCGCATGCGACTGACGGTTTCTTCCCAGGTGCGTCCGCGGACGGTGAGCTTTGCCAGCAGCGCATCATAGTAGGGCGGAATCGTGTAGTCCCGGTAAACCGCGCCATCGATACGGACTCCGATGCCGCCGGGTGACAGATAGGCCGTCACGGTGCCGGTGCAAGGCATGAAATTGTTGCGGGGGTCCTCCGCGTTGATGCGGCATTGGATTGCATGGCCCTGCAGGGTGACATCCTTCTGGCGGATCTCCAGCGGCTTTCCGGCGGCAATGGAGATTTGATTGCGGACGATGTCGATGGCCGTGATCTGCTCCGTGACCGTATGTTCGACCTGAAGGCGTGGATTCATCTCGATGAAGTAAAAATGGCCCTCCTGGTCCAGCAGGAATTCAACCGTGCCGGCATTGTCGTATTGCACCGCCTTGGCAATGGCGATGGCGGCCTCGCCCATCTGGGCGCGCAACTTCGACGTCAAGACCAGCGAGGGAGCGATTTCGATCAGCTTTTGGTGCCGCCTCTGGATAGAGCAGTCCCGTTCACCCAGGTGGATGATATTGCCATGTTTATCACCCAGGATCTGAAACTCGATATGGTGCGGGCGCTCGATGTACTTTTCGATGAACACGCTGCCGTCGCCGAAGGCCGCTTGGGCTTCCCGGCCGGCGCCCTCCATGTTTTCGCGCAATTCCTGATCCGACCGCACCACACGCAGTCCGCGTCCGCCGCCCCCCGCGCTGGCCTTGATCATGACCGGGTAATTGACGCGGTGGGCGAACTCAAGGGCTTCTTCGACATCCGTGACACCGCCTTCCGTGCCGGGCACGATCGGGACACCGGCCTGCCTGGCGATCTCACGCGCTTTGACCTTGCTGCCCATGAGATGTATGGCTTGCGGGGACGGACCGATGAAGGTAATGCCGGAGGCTTGGCAGAGATGAGCGAATTGTGCGTTCTCCGACAGAAAACCATAGCCCGGATGAATTGCATCGGCGCCGATGCGCTGGGCGATCTCCACGATCTGCTTCATGTCGAGGAAGCCTTTGACGGGCCCCGGGCCTACGAGGTACGACTCGTCAGCCTTCTTGACATAGATGCCGGTGGAATCCGCTTCGGAATAGATCGCCGCCGTCGCGATGTTGAGCTCGCGACAGCCACGAATGATGCGCATGGCGATTTCGCCACGATTGGCAATGAGGATCTTCCGGAACATGATGGGATTGCGCGAGGCTCGGAGCCGTAGCTCACCTCTGATTCGCCTCCAGAAAAGTTCGCGTAACCTAGCATAGGGCCAAGAGAGTTGTCGAGACGAAGGGAGGGCGAGACGATGGGCGCCGGGAGAAAAAGGTTGAAGGCGGGCAGGAAGGCGTTCTCCTGCCCCGTGGAGATCTTATCTGCCCTTGATGAGCAACGGCTTGGATTGGGCACTGCCTCCGCCGGCCACGATAATGATGAAGGACATGCCGGCCTTCGCGTCCGGCACGACGGCTTCGATAGTGTTGTCGTTCAGGAACTGATAGTCGATTTTTTCCTTGGATGCGGCGCTGAACGTCACGCCGTGAAAGCATTCCTTGCTTCCAAAATTTTCACCTTTGATCATGACCTTCTCACCGGGGAGAGCTTCGTCCGGTTCCACCTTGGCGATGGAGGGTCGTTTCGAACGATCGCAAACCGGATCTTTCTCAACTTTGCTGGCGTCGAATCCCTTGATGGATTCGGTGTCGAACAGGCTGAACCCGGTACCCTCCACCGTCGATCCTTCTTCAGCAAAACCGCCGGAGATGGGAGTGAACATGGTGCCCAGGATAAGTGCCATGCCGAACAGGGTCGTCCCGATGGTGCGCATGAAAACCTCCTTCATGGAGAGGATTTTTTTATGAGCGGTGTATAAAACTCGCTGATGATCTTTTGTCCGTTATCGGACAGGACAAATTGCTCGAATGCCTCGACGAGCTGGTCGGGCTGCTTGTTCGAGAGGAGCAGGACCGGACGGCGAAGGGGGTAGCGTCCGTCTTTGACGGTGGGAGTTTCCGGTTCGACTTTATCGACCGGCAACAGGCGAACTGGTACCCCTGACGCAACGGCCTCCAACGCCTGGCCCAGGGAGACATAGGCCACCGCAGACAAGGGAGGGAGTGTCCCGGCGATCGTCTTAATGACCTTTTCATCCTTTGCGATGACTTTGGTGCCTTCTGGAATTTTGCCGGAGATGCCGAGTTGGTTCTCGAAGGCATCGCGACTGTTTTGATTGCGCGGACGATCAATTAAAAGAACTTTTGTGTCCGGACCGCCCAGGTCGGCCCACATTCTGAATTTCCCTGAAAAGAGCTCGCCGACTTCTTTGGTCGTGACTTCCTTCGTAAAGTTGGACCGATGCACCATGATCGTTATTCCGTCCCACGCAATATGAGAAGATTGCAAGGCCTCGTCATCGGTGCCGGTCACGGCGATTTGCGCTTGCTGCGACTTCACCATGTCCACGGGTTTTGAATTGTCGTCCCAGAGGATATCGACGTAGGCGCGAGGGTTCGCCCTTTCGAACGCACGGGCCAGCGATTCCACCATCCTTTGTTCGGGGCCGTTGCCGGCAATGACCAGTGAGCCATTCACCTCGGCGGAAACGGGCATTCCCGTGAGACACAGTAGAACGGCACAGAGAAATACGCTGAGACGGGTATTCATGCTGAACGATTCTCCCTATCGATCGCTGTCGCTGCTTTCATGCCATAGGAGCTGAAACGGTTCAATGTGCCGGCTCAGGAGCCGTTGTTTTCGGTCGGCGTAGAAGGCTCAGCGCCGGACATCATGTCCGAGGTAAGGTCCATTCTTTTGCCCATGGCGGGAGGAAGTTTCGAGAATCTGTCCATGCGCTCATTCAACATGCTATAGGCCTTCATTTCCTCGAACCCCGGTTTATGGGTACCTTTGATCTTGGAGGCAAAAGCTGAAAACACCCTCGTGGCGCCTGTTTTATTACAGTGCGGGCAAGTAGTGTCTTCCGGGCGCGCATGGATGGACTGAGTTGCCTCGAACTTATGGGTGCATTGATCGCAGTGATATTCGTAGACCGGCATAGCCGACTCCTTAGTGACATCCCTCGGCGAGCGCCGAAGGGAGAAGGCAAGGCAAAGCGATTTCGCTGCCGGAAACCCTTGACCCTGCGCGTTGCGTTGCACTATTGTACCGAATCTTTGTGCCGAAACGCGAGTCACAATTGGAGGACCGGTTCAAATGTCCCTGTTAATTCGGAAGTACAAGAGTGCCAGTGGAATGATGCAGGAAGAACGTATCGACGATCCGGATCGGATAGAGCGCTACCTTCGCCTCTTCGACAAGGATGACGTCAAGAAGTTACAAACCGGCGTCAAAACGGTGATTGAGAAGGATGAGTGGCAGCTCCTGCCGTAGGGCGACCTCCCGTTTCATTTCCGCACCCCAACGTTGAGCGTCGCCGCTGAGGCGCGAGTTACTCGCATGCATTGCCCTCCTGTCACCCTGCGTGGTAGGGTGGGCCGCGCCGGCAGCGGCGGATAATTATGGCGGAGTAGTCATGACCTATTGGCTTCATATTGCGCGGGCGATCGATCGGGTGACGCTTCACAAAGATCGTTGTTCCGAGGTTCCCTCCAGCGTTTCCAGCAGCGATTTCTGGGAGGGCGGGTGGTTCGACTACCCCGATAAGGAGCGTGCCTTGGCTGCCATGGAACAGGCCGGTACCAGCGACCAGCGCAAGTGCGCTCTCTGCAAACCATAACCCCGGGAATAATGAATGCTGAACGTTGAATGATCAATGATGAAAGGGGAAATTTAAGGAACTTCCCCCTTTCTGCATTCAGCAGTCATCCTTCATAATTTCTGCTTGCCATGCCTCAATTCGCGCTGCTCCTTACGACGGTTGCGTGGGCGGCGACATTCCCGGCGACAAAAGCCGCGCTGGAGCAAATTCCTCCGCTTTCGTTTCTCTTCTTGCGGTTTCTCCTTGGAATGATGTTGGTTCTGGCATGGTTGCGTCTTGGTCGTCGGCGGTTGGCGCAGGATTCCGTTACCCTGCGCATCAGCCTGATCGCGACGGGATGGTTGTTTCTCGGCTATGTCCTGCAGACGGTGGGGCTTCGCTCGACGACGGCATCGAACTCGGCGTTCATCACGGTCTTGTACGTCGTGTTCGTGCCGCTGTATCTACGACGGTTGAGCGCGCGCACATGGATGGCCAATGGAATCGCGCTGGTCGGACTGTGGTTGCTTGTCAGACCGACCGCTTCGGCCAATGTCGGCGATCTGTTGACGTTGGGAAGCGCTGCGGCGTTTGCCGCTCATATCGCCTGCCTGGAGCGCTACACTCGCATGGTCGATTCGTCGTCTCTGTTCGCATGGCAGTTAATATTCATGACGCTCGCCATGCTGGGGACGATGTGGTGGGAGCCTCCCACGCTGTCGGCGTTTGAACCAACCCCTGTATTGCTGGTTGCACTGGCTGTCACGGGAATCCTGGCGACCGGCGCCTTTGCCGTTCAAATGTGGGCGCAGCGTCTCTTGCCTGCTCAACAAGTCGCATTATTGTTTGCCGCGGAGCCGGCCATCGCGGCATGGCTCGCATGGTATTTCCTGGGGGAAGTCCTGGATGCGCAGGGCTGGTTCGGCAGTGCCATGATTCTGTGCAGCGTTCTGCTCGGGTCGTGGGCCATAGGGAAATCATCGCCGTCACATCCGGAGCCGGCGGTCGTGCAATCGGAAGGAGGATGAAGTGGCTCAGAAGTTTGGAAACGGCCGGTGGGTGCAGGAAGGGTTCCTGGATAACCGGCAGGACGGCACGGTCATCGGGCGGATGACATTCGCCGGGCTGGGTCCCATCGATTTTTATCTGACTGGTAATTGCCGCGGCGAAATTTTCGGTCAGATGATCCGGTTCAAGAACAGCCGATTTGCCGATGAAGACCTTGCCGGTCATGTGCTCGGTGATGTGGAAATTCCTCAGATCGGCGATGTGAGCCTCATTTCATTCGACCCGCATCCGCACCTGGTGCCGCATCCATATATCGAGTGGTTTTCGATGAAAGAAAATCACTACCGTATTGAACTGGCGCCGGAGGATGCGTGGATTGTGACTGCGCAGGAGCTGGTGGAGATCGACCCTATCAGCCGCGAAATCCGGGAGCGATTGGCGTCCTGTTACAGCCGTAGGCCAGCGTCGACGGATGAATCGGAGCGGGTGTAGGTCGGATGAAGAGGAGGGTGCCCGGCACCCCCTTCGTCCTCAAGCTGCGAGTTTGTTTTTACCTTCCCGTACGTGCGCGGGTACTTCTCGAATATCCCAGATCAGCCCCGCCGCTTGCATCGCCCTCAACATATAGTAGGTAATGTCGATTTCCCACCAGTAGAAGCCTTGGCGGGTCGAGGCCGCATAGTAGTGGTGATTGTTGTGCCACCCTTCGCCTAAAGTAATCATGGCGAGGAAGAAATTATTCTTGCTGTCGTCCCCGGTCTTGTAGCGCTGAGATCCGTACACGTGCGAGAGCGAATTGATCGTGCAGGTGCCGTGGAGCAAGGCAACTGTGGAGACGAAGAATCCCCAAATCAGCATTTGGGGGCCGTTGGTGCCGAGGCTCGGCGCATAGGCCTCCAGCAACTTTCCAAGGCCGAACATACCGAATCCGGAAAGGATGGGGACAAGCGTATCGAACCGATCAAGGAAGACCAGTTCCGGAAACTTGGCGAAATCGCCGATGCTCTTCAACCGCGGCGGGAAGAATTTCTTGGAGGAGATCCAGCCGATGTGGGCCCACAGGAACCCGCCTTGTCGCACCGAGTGGGTGTCTTCCGGCTTGTCGGAGTAGACATGGTGGTGGCGATGGTGCCCGCCCCACCAGAGTGGGCCGCGCTGCGCACAGGAAGACCCGAGCAAGGCAAAGGCAAACTGACAGGCTCGCGAGGTCTTGAAGGTGCGATGTGAGAAATAGCGGTGGTACCAGCCTGTGATGGCGAACATGCGCACGAAATAGAAGGCGAAGGCGACACCAACGGCCGTCCAACTCCAGCCGACGATGAACACACCGAGACACATCAAGTGTACGATGATGAGGGGAATGGCCCGCAGCCAGTCCACAGTTGCCGGAGCATCAGTTCGCATCTTTTCGAGGCCGGCCCAGGAATCAAACCAGCGCAAGATGGTGAGCCAGGGCGCATCGCCCTTGGGTTGTTCATTGGCTTTGGAAGGCTCACCACTCTCAGGTAAGGTGAGCGGATGCAGGTCACTACTCATGCCACCTCCACATTTGTGAATCTGCGAATCAATGATGCATTAACGAGGGGTCGCGCCGTGGTCTCACCGACGTGATTGAGTCATCGCGGCGCTTGTGTATTGATACGGTGAGGCAGGCCGCTGAATGCTTCGGGTTGCGTCGTCCACTGAGCAAGATCAGTCAAGCTTGACGACACGTAGGACTATTATACACATATTCATCGGGGAATGTCGTGAGATTTTTTGTAGAGTGCCGCGGCGGCCGTTCTAACCGAACGACATAGAGAGATGGGAAGGTGTCAGGGCGCTCATACGTGCAGGTCTACCAGTATGCGGAAAAAGTCCGCCAGCGGCGTTCTCGCATCGCTCAGAGCCTCACCGTACGGCCATGGGAAAAGAGCCTGTCTCGGCAGGCTCGGGGTAGGGTGGGTAAGAATATCTACGATTTGCCCATTCGCTCGCTACGGCCTTGCCTGGGACAAGGCGCGTCTTGGCGCGCCGAGGGTTGGGCGGGTAAGAAGGTTGCCTTTTTGCGCATCCTGCGGGCTGTTCTGACGCCGATATGGCGCGTCAGCTGATCGCGGCATATTGCGCAGCAACCGAGTTTTTCCGCAGCCTGCTAGTCTGCGATCGAAACACAGCGTGATCATTTGACTCCGTTCCGACCGGCCCTCTAAAATGCGCAGCTCCATGAACGATCGATTTCTCAAAGCGTGCCGGCGCGAACCGGTTGATTGTACGCCGGTCTGGTTCATGCGCCAGGCTGGCAGGTACATGGCCGAGTATCGCCGGTTGCGCGATAAACATTCGATTCTTGAGCTATGTAAAACGCCCGAACTGGCGGCACAGGTCACGCTGCAGCCTATCGACCGGTTTGCACTTGATGCCGCCATCATTTTTGCCGATATTCTCCTTCCTCTTGAACCGATGGGGCTCTCCCTTGAATTTGCCGAAGGCGAGGGGCCGGTCATCCACAATCCCGTGCGGGATCGGGATGCGGTGGAGCGGCTCAAGATGCTTGATGGCAGCGAACTCCAATACGTGATGGATGCGATCAGTCTGACACGCACCATGCTTGCCGGTCGTGTGCCGTTGATCGGATTTGCCGGAGCGCCGTTTACGCTGGCGAGTTATGCCATTGAAGGTGGAAGCTCTCGAAACTATGTGCACACGAAACAAATGATGTACCGAGAGCCGGAGGTCTGGCATCGGCTGATGGATAAGTTTGCGCGTGTCATTACCGGCTATCTTCGCCGGCAAATCAAAGCCGGCGCGCAGGCCGTGCAGCTCTTCGACAGTTGGGTCGGGTGTCTTTCCGCCGGAGACTATGCCGAATATGTCATGCCGCACGTGCAGCTTATTTTTGAGGGCTTGAAGCACGAAGGCGTTCCACTCATTCATTTCGGTACGGGTACGACAGCGATTCTGAAATCGATGCGCGAGGCGGGCGGCGATGTGATCGGAATCGATTGGCGTATCCACCTTGACGATGGCTGGGCCTTGGTGGGATATGATCGTGCCCTGCAGGGAAATCTCGATCCGGTCACCCTGTTCGGTCCTGTTCATGAAATCGAGCGGAGGGTGGCGGATATTCTTAGACGCGCAGCGGGACGCCCCGGCCATATCTTCAACTTGGGACATGGAATTCTCCCCAATACCCCCGTGGAGCATGTGGCCGCTGCGATCGATCTGGTGCATAAGCTAAGTACAAAGTGAAAAGGCAAAGGGCAACAGTGAGCGAAGGAACTCACAATAACTCTTAATTTTTGTCTTTTACCCGTTTCCTTTTGACCGGGAGTTCTCAATGTCTGCGCTACAACGACCCATTGCCGTGCTGTTGATGGCCATGGGTGGGCCCGACCGTCTGGACAATGTGGAGGCCTATCTCAAGGATGTTCGTGGCGCGCGACCGACAGCGCCCGAACTGGTAGAGGAAATCCGTGAACGTTATCGTCTCACCGGCGGGAAATCTCCCGTGCTCGGCATCACCCGTGAGGTGGCCAACGCATTGGAGCAGAGACTGAACGACTCTGTTGAAGAGCGCTATCGCTGCTACGTCGGGTTGCGGCACTGGCATCCGTTTATTCAAGAAACCTACGCCGAACTACTCGCGGACTCTCCGGAGCGGGTCATCGGCCTCTGCATGGCGCCGCAATATTCCTCGCTCAGCATTGGCGCCTACATGAAAAAAGTCGAAGAGGCCCGAGCCCAGCTGGCGAGCGAAATCCCGATCAGTTTCGTGAAGAGCTGGCACCGCCATCCGCTGCTGATCGCAGGCATTGTCGATAATATTTTCCAGACCTTGCAAAAATTTCCCGCGGAGGCACGCCCCCACGTGCCGGTGCTCTTTACGGCTCACAGTCTGCCGGAGCGAGTCGTGGCCATGAAGGATCCCTACCCGGAGGAAGTCCGAGGGACCGTCGAGGCGGTCTGCGAGAGGCTCGATACCCGCCCGACCCGGTTTGCCTACCAAAGCCAAGGGCGATCCGGCGAAACCTGGTTGGGGCCGTCCGTGGAAGGCCTGGTGGCAGAGCTGGCCGGTGAGGGACATCAATATGTGCTGGTGGCGCCGATCGGCTTCATTAGCGACCATGTGGAGACCTTGTACGATATCGATATTGAGTTGAAGCAGCTGGCCCATTCGAAAGGCATGCAGCTGGAACGAATTCCCATGTTGAACGCCTCGGCTCCGCTGATCGACATCGTGACGTCGGTGGTCGAAGCGCACGAGTCCTCGCTGGTTCACTAGGAGGATGTTAAAAACGGCCTGCAGCTTTGTTCTCGCGTCGCTCCGAGGCTCGATGTACCCAACCACGTACGACTCACCTCGTCGCTTGGTGCGGCCGCGCTCCAGGGCCTTTTTGAACATCCTGCGGGAACCATTCATCGATTGTCCTGACGCTCGAATCGTTCAGATATCGTCGCAGCATTATTCCACCCCCTAGTAGCGGCACAACCTGTGGCGCGCATTTCAAGGTCAGTCATCGTGGTGGGCGGAGGCATTGCGGGCCTTTCCACGGCCTTTGCCCTGCTGGAGCAGGCCGCGGCAACCGGGCTCGCGCTTACTTGCACGATTCTTGACGCGGCGCCGGTTTGGGGCGGTAAGATCCTCACCCATCGTGTTGGCCGGCTGGTCATGGAGGCAGGTCCGGACTCGTTCCTATCGCAGAAACCCTGGGGCATGGAATTGTGCCGGCGCCTGGGACTGGCCGATCAGCTCATCAACACCAATCCGGTCGAAAAAAAGGCGAGCGTTTTGTTCGGGAGGCAGTTGCATGAGTTGCCCGAAGGTCTGGTAACGTTTACCCCGACTCAGTTAGGCCCGTTTCTTCGCAGCGGTTTGCTCTCATGGGTGGATCTGGCCCGTATGGGATGCGATGTATGGATTCCGCCGCGCCGGTCGACCGATGATGAATCTCTCGCCGCCTTTTTCCGCCGGAGATTCGGACGGCATGCCTGCGAGCGGGTCATGGAGCCGCTGATGGCGGGCATCTATGCAGGTGATGCTGAACAGATGAGCCTTCGCGCGACCTTCCCGCGCTTCTATGAATTGGAGCAGAAACATGGAAGCGTCATTCGAGGCATGATGGCCGCCCGCCGTTCGCGAGCTGGAAGTTCCGATGGGCCTGCCCCGCGCACCATGTTCGTGACCCTTCGGAACGGCCTAGGCGATTTGGTGACGGTCCTGACGAGCCGCATTCAGAAGAGCGGTGGAATCTTGAAGACAGGCGTCCAAGCTGATGCGGTACGGGTTCGATCACATCAAGCCGGCCGTTGGATGTACGATGTCATCTGCTCCGACGGTACGGCCCTGTCGGCGGAAGCGCTGGTATTGGCGACACCGGCCTATGTGGCGGCCGAATTGGTTCGGCCCTTGACTCCCCTGGCGGCCGGATTGATGGAGATGATTCCCTATGCATCGACCGCGACCATCTCCCTTGTCTATCCGGCCGACGCCGTGGGCAACCGATTGCAAGGGTTCGGGTTCGTCGTCCCGCGAATCGAGGGACGAGACTTGATCGCCGCGACCTGGACGTCGCTCAAGTGGCCTCATCGCGCGCCTCCGCAGGAGGTATCCGTGCGCTGCTATCTCGGCGGGGTAGGGCGAGAGGCGATTTTGCAGCGCGATGATAAGGCGTTGGTTCGCTGTGTGCGGGATGAACTGGCCTCCATCGTCGGTCTGCGGGCGACGCCAAGCTATGTGGAAGTGAATCGATGGCATCGGGCGATGCCGCAATATACCATCGGGCATCTCGACCGGCTTGCGCAGATGGAAACCGCGCTTTCCCGATTCGGAGGCCTCGCGGTCACCGGCGCGGCCTATCGCGGCGTGGGCATTCCAGATTGTATCCGAGACGGAACGGAGACGGCCGCACAGACGCTTCGTTACCTGCAACAGCCGTGATGTAACGGCTGGAACGATGATTGAAGAGGGAGAGAAGGAACCCATCCATGTTGAACGATCAATTAGTGATTTCCAATGTCACCGGCCCCTTTCGCGAGCCACGCGAGCCGGTATTGTCCTATGACTATTCCATTCAGCGGGCGACCTGGGCAGCGACCCATGCTGTTCGGGTGAAGATCGCGCAGGCGGAGGAATTGGACTACATGAAAGTGAAGTTGCTCGGAATCGCGACGGGCAGCCCGGGACAGCAGATGATGCTGAACAAGTTTCTCTCTCGCAGAATCGCCGACCAGAAGCTGCGGATTGCCGAAGCGGAAGGCCTGTTGAAGGAGCGAGGCGATGTCTTGTTACCGCCCTTCACGGGGCACTGGGCGCAATACTTTTCACAATTGGAGTCGTGGGTTGAAGCGGAGCAGGATGCCCTGCGTACCGAGATCACGAAAACCATCGGCATTTCGCGCTAACCCACCGCCTTTCATTAGAAGCGCC
Organism: Nitrospira sp.; assembly: GCA_020697375.1. The sequence goes on from JAJFBJ010000001.1 coordinate 177,351, forward strand.
ATGTAGTTTCAGCGAACGTCCCATGCCGGATCAGCGTGGATTTCACGCACAGATTCTGTGGATAAGGATGTGAATATCCGCATGCGGTCTGCCCGGCGCCCTGAATAGGCCGTTCCTATAGCAGCCTGCACAAGTTTTAGGCATAGGGGTGGCCACCACTCAGAGCCCCTAGATGTTGTATAAGCGAAAAACCCTTAGGGATATATTCAATGGAAGAATCAGGCCTTGGGGATAGCCGAATCGGCTGGCACGGGTGTTTCATGACAGAGCTTAAAAAATGCGGCGGTATTGCCTACTGTGGACCCCTGAGTCGTCAGCGAACCCGATAGAGCCGGTATCGGGGTTGCTCGTATCGTTCAGGTCGATGCGGTAATGTCCGCGTACCTGTTCCATGGCTTCTTCGAACGGGATCGCTTGCGGGTAGAGCTCACCCGGAGCGTGTGCTCCGCGAGCCAGGGTGCGTACGGCATCCGGCGTCGCATACTTGGGGTCGGAAAAAATATATAAATCCGCGACCGCCTGATCGCCGAGTTTGTGGCCGGGACTGGTGGCGGGGAGAAGAGACGACAGAGCCTGGTTCAGCCTGGCTTGCTTGAATTGCTTCAGGAGGCCGACGACCTGGCTGGTCGTCACCTGTGCCGGCACGACGATGCTCATGGCATTGAGTTCCGTCAATGTGGCATGGACTTTGTACATCACGGGAGCCGCATCGGGGTCTTCCATGACCTGAGAGATCTCCGGACCCGCGGCTTGTTTCTGCTTCCCGCTCGGCACTGCCAGATTGATCATCAGCCACATCACCAAAATGACGCCGAATAGGACGAGGAACGGATGGATCCCCGCTCGTTTGCCCTCTTCATAAGGATTCTTTTCGTCGCTCATGGGAGAGTCCGCGGATTTCGTGCCTGTGGATGCGTGGGCAGTGCTGCTCCTGCGGACGGCTGTGATTCCTGCCGCTTGGCCTGCTCCCAATAGCTGTCCATTTCACCCGGCGTGAGGCCGTCCAGACTTCGCCCGCTACGCTCGGCCTGACGTTCGATAAAATGGAAACGAGCCGTGAACCGATTGGTGGCGAGACGGAGTGACTCTTCCGGATTCACCTTGAGATGCCGGGCGACGTTGACCAATGAAAACAAGAGGTCGCCCAATTCGGCGGCTATTTCCGATGTCGGTTCCGACGCTGGTTGTGGCGTCGCAGCTGCGTTGCCGATGGCCTCACGAAGTTCACCGATTTCTTCTTCGACCTTCGCGAGAACATCGGCCAAGCCTTGCGGGCTATCGGGCCAATCGAACCCGACACGGGCGGCTCGAACCTGGGTTTGATAGGCGCGAAGGAGCGCCGGAAGGGCTTGGGGAATGTCGTTCAGGACAGACTCCGGTTTTCCGGCCTGCTTGCGTTCGGCCCGTTTGATGTCCTCCCATCGATGGACCACCTGATCTGAATCGAGGGCCGGCTCGCCGGGAGCCGTATGAGTGAAGACATGTGGATGGCGGCGCACCAACTTGTCCCCCAATTGTTGCAGCACACCATCAATGGTGAAGGTGTCCTGCTCCGCACCGATTTGGCTGTGAAACAAGACCTGGAGCAAGACGTCGCCCAGTTCTTCTTTGAGCTTGGCAAAATCTCGCCGGTCGATGGTGTCCAGCGCCTCGTAAGTTTCCTCGATCAGGTAGGGCTTGAGGGATTCGTGGGTTTGTTTTTGATCCCATGGGCAGCCGCCGGGCGCCCTGAGCCGAGCCATGATTGCGACGACTCTATCGAAATGTTCCGACATGCAAGCTCCTTGTGGCGTCACTCTAACTGAGTTCTTCGTCACCTTCAACGGGCTGCTGCCTTGCGCCCCTCCGAGGCCTATGGTAGGGTACTGCCCTGCATTTCAGTTTGTCTGATCGGAGGTATCGTATGGGTGATGAGCAGGACCAAGGATTCGTCATCCGCGACCGTCGCGGACGGAGTGAAGAGGCTCCGGCAGCCCCATCGTCGACCACACCTCCCTCCTTGGAACCGGCTGGTTCCGATGCGCGACAGGATCACGCTGATCACAAACCGCCGGCCGGTCATTTCCCGGTGAATTTTTCTTCCTTTGTCATTTCGATGGGCAGTTCAGCCTTGATGCTCATGGGAGAGCAATTGGACCCTGAACAGCCGACGATGCCTCTCAACCTTCCGCAAGCCAAAGAAATCATCGATCTCCTTTCCATGCTTGAAGAGAAGACCAAGGGCAATCTCACTCAGGACGAGCAAGTCGTAATGAAAGACATGCTCTACGCGCTGAGGATGAAATTCGTCAGCTTGACTTCGGGAAAGCCGACGATTCACACCCCGTAGCCTCGTGATCTCTTCCTGCTTCGAGTGGTCTGTCCCTCCCGCGGCCGAGCCTCCTCACAGTGCCTCCTTCGCTCTGATTGTCCATTCGATGCAGCGGAGAAAAGATTGGTCCGTCTTTTGAGACTCCCCCCGGAATTCGTTATAGTGATGCAGGATCGACTGCGCGGAGAGTGAGCCGGAGAATTGAACTTGCCGGAACCGATGGACATGACGAAGCTCGTCCCGCCTGGCGTGGTGCCTGACAATGAGCCCTCGTCGGCTTCCACTGAAAGCGAGCGGCGAAAGCGACACGTCCGGCCGGTGTGGATCGTCCTGATCCTGTTGCTGCCCTGTCTGGTCCTCACGGTCTACTACGCACAAACGGCGATTCCACTCGGTGAGCAGTCGGATTCTTTTCTCCCCAGCACCGGCTATGCCTTCGTATTGCTGCTGGTCAACCTCGATTTGATCGGTTTCGTCGTTCTCACGCTGCTCCTGTCGCGCAATCTCATCAAGGCCTATTTTGAGCGACGCCATCGATTGGTGGGCTCAGGCTTCCGGGCGAAGTTGGTCGCGGCCTTCATTGGATTTTCGCTGATTCCCACCGTGCTGCTGGCGCTGGTCGCCAGCGGTTTGGTCAACAAGGCCGTCGATGTCTGGTTCAACGATCAGATCGAACATGTGATGAAGGATTCCTATGAAGTCGCGCGCATGCACCATGCCGGCCATGTGTCCTTGGCCATCAACAGCGCACGCGCTATCAGCCATGAGATTTTCCGCGAAGAGCTCCTCTTGCCCGAGCAGCGGGATCTGCTGGTGGCGGCGATCGCCCGAAAACGAGCGGAATACGCGACGGCCGGGATCGAAGTGTTTTCCTCGAAGATGGAAACACTGACCAAGTCGCTCGATCCGGAGGTGCCGGTGTCGGTGCTCGATCTACCGATCGGTCAATTGGTGTTACAGGTGATCAACGGCAAACAGGAACTCACGTCGGTTCAGGAGGCCCAAACCGGACGGTTGGTACGGGCCGGCGTCCCCATTGCCTCCGGCGTCCGCCGCGGGGAAATCGACGGAGTGGTGGTCGTGGACGCCTATGTGCCCGAATCGCTACTCGGTAAGATGGAAAGCATCGGTCGCCAGTACGCCGAGTACAAACAGATGAAGGCGATGAAGAACCCCATCAAGGCAGGAGCCTATCTGCTCGTGGCGGTCATTACCGTCATGATTCTGTTCAGCGCCACCTGGTTCGGATTCTACGTGGCGCGCGGGATTACGGTTCCGATTCAGCGCCTGGCCGAAGCGACGGAAGCGATCGCCCAGGGGGATTTGTCGGTCCGTATCGAAGCCAAGGCGACGGACGAAATCGGCACGCTGGTCGAATCCTTCAATCGCATGACGGCTGATCTTCAGCACAGCAAGACAAAGGTGGAAGAGGCCAACGTGTCGCTCCGGCAGTCCAACCTCGAACTGGATCGCCGGCGAGCCTATATCGAAACGGTGGTCGATACGATCGCTGCAGGACTGCTGTCCATCGACCGTCAGGGGATCATCACCACGTTCAATCCTTCGGCGGAGCGGATCTTGGGGCTGTGGGCCGATCGGTTCCGCGACCGGTCCGCCAACGAGGCGTTCAAGGAGTACAAACTGGATCTCTTTCAGTCGGTCTACGATCGCATGCTTACAGACCAGCGGGATAATATTGCGCTGGAAGGACAGTTGGATTTGCAGGGGCGATTTCTGACGATCGGTGTGCATTGTTCCCGGATGAAGGACGAATCGAACAAGGATCTCGGCTTCGTGCTGATTTTTGAAGACCTGTCCGAGCTGATCAAGGCTCAAAAGGCGGCGGCCTGGCGGGAAGTCGCCCAACGGATCGCGCATGAAATTAAGAACCCGCTGACGCCCATTCAGTTGTCCGCGCAACGGCTGCGAAAGAAATTTCAGGACAAGGCGCCGGACTTCGACCGAATCTGTGACGAATCCACCCAAGTGATCGTGAACGAGGTCGGCAGCCTCAAACAAATGCTGGATGAATTTTCAAAGTTCGCCCGGATGCCGGCCCCGCACATGACGATGAACGCATTGGACGACGTCGTGAAAGAAGTCGTGGCCCTCTATCAGAGCGCGCACCGCGAGATCGAGTGTGTGGTGGATCTCGATCCGGATCTGCCGGCATTCAACTTCGATCGGGAGCAGATCAAGCGCGTGTTCGTGAATCTGTGTGATAACGGTATTCATGCGATGAACCACAAGGGACGCTTGTGGATTACGACTCGTTATGACACCAAGCAACGCCGCGCGGTCGTGAAGATTGCCGATGAGGGAACCGGCATTGCCCTGGAAGATCAAGACAAGATGTTTGTACCGTATTTTTCCAGAAAGAAAACCGGAACCGGGCTGGGTTTGGCCATCGTGCGGCGCATCGTGACCGACCATGACGGCCAGATCCATGCGGGAAATCATCAGCCCAAGGGGGCGTTGTTTACCTTCGAATTACCGGTCTAGGTGGCTGTGAGCGGACGGACCGAGCCTGTGCCGGCTCCCTATGCTGACGGCGTGAAAAGGAGAAGATGTCGGCCTCGATTCTCATAGTTGACGATGAAGTGTCGATTTTAAATTCCTTGAGCAGCATCCTGGAGGACGAAGGCTACGAGGTGAACGTGGCCAAGAGCGGCATCGAGGCGCTCAGGCTCTGCGCGGCCAATCCGCCGGAACTGATGATGCTGGACATCTGGATGCCAGAAATGGACGGGTTGGAGACGCTTCGCCGGCTGCGGGAACTGGTGCCGCACATGCAAGTCATGATGATGTCTGGGCATGGATCGATCGAGACGGCGGTGAAGGCCATCAAACTCGGGGCGTATGACTATATTGAAAAGCCCCTGTCGCTGGAAAACGTGACGCTGCGGGTCAAGCATGCTCTGGATCAACACCGGCTTGAGCAGGAAAATCGCACGTTGCGCACGAAAGTGGAACGGAAGTTCGAACTCATCGGACAGGCGCCCGTCATGCGGCAGCTGAAGCAAATCATCGAAACGGCAGGTCCGACCAATAGTCGAGTATTGATCGGGGGCGAGAATGGAACCGGGAAAGAACTGGTGGCCCGGGCCATTCATCAACACAGCGCCAGGACCGGCCGTCCTTTTGTGGCGGTAAATTGCGCTGCCATTCCGGAAACGCTGATCGAGAGCGAATTGTTCGGGCATGAGCGAGGATCGTTCAGCGGAGCCACGACCCTGAAGCGCGGCCAGTTCGAGCAGGCCGACGGCGGCACGTTGTTTTTGGATGAGATCGCGGATATGAGCCTGAGTACTCAGGCGAAGGTGTTGCGGGCTCTTCAAGAGCAGCAATTCACGCGAGTGGGCGGCACGAAACTGATCAAGGTCGATGTGCGGGTGTTGGCGGCTTCCAATAAAGACCTGTTGAAGGAGATAGAAAAGGGCACGTTCCGGGAAGACCTGTTTTACCGGCTCAACGTGGTGCCCATCGTCGTGCCGACGTTGCGGGACCGCCGCGAAGACATTCCCTTGCTCGTCAGGCATTTTCTGCGCGTGCATGCGGAGGAACAAGGACTGAAGATCAAGTCAATGTCCCCGGACGCCATGGAAGTGTTTATGCAGTATGAGTGGCCGGGCAATATTCGCGAATTGCGCAATCTCATCGAACGACTCATGATCATGGTGCCGGGGCCCGTGATCGAGGCATCGCATGCCTCGGTGGCCTTGCAAGTGCGCTCCCACCTGTCAGCAGCTCAGCCGGCGGCAGGAACTCAACCGTCCCATGCGCTCTTGACGAAACCGTATGACTCTCTACGCGATGCCCGAAATGCGTTTGAAAAGGAATTCATCGCCCGGAAACTGCGCGAACATCATTGGAACATTTCTCGCACCGCCGAGGATCTGAAAATCGAGCGGAGCCATTTGCATCGAAAGATCAAATTGCTCGATGTCGAGATGCGCCCGGAAAACTAGGCAGGTTACTGAAAACGGCCTCCGGCTGCGTTCTCAGTCGCGACTCTCCCTGCAACGACCCCTGAGGGAACGCCTCACTCGCCTCGCTCCCGGCGGCCTTGCCGGACGACCGTTTTGAGCTATCTGCCATAGCAACACACTGCCGGCGACAGTAACGTTTTAGTTGCATGCTTATACTCGTTCAGAATACGAGTCGAGCGCCGCTGTTGACCAATTGTCTGTCGCATCGCTAAGATGCCCATCCCTATGACTACCTATCGCGATGCCGGGGTCGATATCGATGCCGGCGATGAATTCGTCGAACGAATCAAACCCCATGTGCGGGCGACCTTTCGTCCGGAAGTCCTGACCGACTTGGGCGGGTTCGGAGGGCTCTTCCGATTCCAAGCCGATCGCTATCAGGATCCGGTCCTCGTGTCTGGGACCGATGGTGTCGGCACCAAGCTGAAGATCGCCTTCCTCATGGACAAGCACGATACGGTCGGAATCGATCTGGTCGCGATGTGCGTCAACGACATTGCCGTAAACGGCGCCGAGCCGCTTTTCTTTCTCGATTACTTTGCGACGGGGAAACTGGCGTTGAAAACCGCGGAAGCCGTCGTGCGTGGAATATCGGATGGTTGCCGCCAGGCAGGGTGCGCCTTGATCGGTGGAGAAACGGCGGAGATGCCCTCCTTCTATCCCGAAGGTGAATATGATGTGGCCGGCTTCGCGGTGGGCGTCGTCGATCGTCCCAAGATGATCGACGGGCGGCAGATCGTTCCCGGCGACGCCGTCATCGGTCTCGCCTCGTCGGGGATCCACAGCAACGGCTTCTCTTTGGCGCGCAAGGTGTTGTTCGAGCGGAGCAGGCTGACGGTGGAGAGCCTTCTTCCGGAACTGAGTGGAACACTTGGAGAAACGCTGCTGACACCCACGCGGATTTATGCAAAACAAATTCTGGCGCTTGCTGCAATCTGCCCGATCAAGGGGGTCGCACATATTACGGGCGGGGGGATCACCGACAATTTGCCGCGTGTCTTTCCGGCGCGTTGCGGGGCGCGCATCCGCCGAGGGTCCTGGCCGGTGCCGCCGATTTTCCAGGTGATCCAGGAGCGCGGGTCTATCGCAGCGGAAGAAATGTCTCGCGTCTTCAACATGGGTATCGGGTTGATTCTCGTCGTAGCCCAGGAACATGCCGACCTGGTTATTGCAAAGGCCATGGAATTGGGCGATCAAGCCTATCAAATCGGGGAGATGGTGGGGCAGTCGACCGACGAGGGTGTGGTGGACTATGTCGGGTAGTCCTCCGCAACTTGTGCGTCTCGGCGTGCTTGTCTCAGGCCGCGGATCGAACCTGCAGGCGGTCATTGACGCGATTGAGGGGAAAACTCTATCGGCCGAGATTGCAGTGGTCATCAGCAATAAACAAGATGCCGGTGGTCTCGAACGGGCGCGGAAGCATGGGGTGCCTCACCTGTGGCTGGATCCGAGGCCCTTCGCCGGGCGGCCGGACAGTCGCGAGGCCTACGATCGCGCTGTCCTCGATGTGTTGCGGAAATACGAGGTGGACCTGGTGCTCTTGGCCGGGTACATGAAAATCGTCACGGCCGTTCTGCTGGCTGCCTATGAGAATCGGATGATGAATATTCATCCGTCGCTGCTTCCATCGTTTCCCGGGCTGGACGTGCAAAAAAAAGCGATCGAGCATGGGTGTAAAATCGCCGGTTGCACGGTGCATTTCGTGACCGAAGGGGTGGACGAAGGCCCCATCATCATCCAGGCTGCCGTACCGATCCAGGAAGGCGATACGCCGGAAGCGCTGGCGGCCCGTATCCTGACGCAGGAACACAAAATCTATCCTCGCGCGATCCAATTGTATGCGGAAGGAAAGCTGAATGTGGAGGGACGACGGGTGGTCGTCGCGCCGACAGGGCAGTCGGCGAGTGGTTTCCACAATCCTGCATAACGTCCCGCAACATTTGCAAGTTCGTGTGGAGACCGGAGCGCTGGTTGTGTATAATGCCGCGTGAATCAGAGGACGAGCGCCGGCCTTTCTCCCCGTCTCCTCCGCAGATCATGACCACCTGCGCACTTCCGCTCAGGTTTGCCTGCGGTTCACTCGGCGGCGCTCGCTCCTCCCATTGACCCTCGGTTATAGTTTGGGCGCATAAAAAGCGTGGGGGGCTAGCTCAGTTGGGAGAGCACTACGTTCGCAACGTAGGGGTCGGGGGTTCAACTCCCCTGCCCTCCACCAACATATCAGTTAAGTACGACGACTAGGCACTTCGATCTCCGCAGGCATCTGCCCAGGAGTCATTCTTCTCAACGACACTCTCCTATCCGTTCAATGACCCATCCGGCTTTTCATGTCGCTGCTTTTCCAACGTAGTGCAGCGACGGACCGTGCATTATTCCGCAAGAATCTATTGGTCACGGACCACGAGAGGCTCGCCTTTTCCAGCATCATACGCCTTCACCAGACGCCATTCTGTGTTGGTCAGCCATCCTTAATCACGAGATAGATGTCAGTAAGGAGGCAAGGGGACAGTGATGACCACTTCTAGTTCTCGTTCCTTTTAGGGTGCGGCAGAAGGAATGCGCAGTAGGCAGGGATGGAAAGACGAGTTATCTGTGTGCGATGTGGGCTAGTGTTTGTAGATGACCGTGACCCGGGCGAGAAAATCCTGTAGTTGTTCCCGTTGGTCTTTTAATGCGACGCGATCTTTCAAAAGCGCAGCCTGTTCGAGAAAGTGGCCGATGGTGCTGATTTGTTCGAATCCGTATCCACCGCCGTCGCCTTTCATGCGATGACCCAGTAGGCGAATGGTGTCGAGGTCTCCTTGCTGTAGGCAGGAATCAATGGTGGTGAGGTCTCGCCTCCGATTTTCAAGGAAACCGGGTACGATCTCTTGCAGATCCGGATCGATCTGTACGAGGATTTTTTCAAGACCCGCCTCGGGGCGCTCATTCATCATTTCGGGCACGTCCTTTCATAGGCCAAGAGGAGCTCCAGGAAGGTGGTTTTCTTCAACGGCTTTGTCATGTGCGCGTTGCAGCCCGCTTCGAAAATTTTTGCCGATTCCTCCTTGAGCGCCAACGCCGTCAAAGCGACGATCTGAACCGCGGGCAGGTCCTGCTCCTTTTCCCATTTGCGAATGGTTCGGGTTGCCGTCAGACCGTCCATGACCGGCATCTGCATATCCATCAGGATGAGATCGTAATGCCCGTTCTGAAACTTGGCGACTCCGATTTGGCCGTTGTCGGCAAGGTCCAACCGGTGAAGAGTGTGTTTCAGATAGGATTGGATCAGAATCTGATTGTCCAGTGAATCCTCGACCAGCAAAATCCGCAAAGACCGTCCAGGGGGAAGGGATGACGGGCGGGCGCCTTGACCTGCAGTCGAGAAACCTCCCTTGCTCCGTCCCAGAGCGATACTGATGGTTTGCTGGAGGTCGGAGCGACGGATCGGCTTGACCAAATACCCGCCGAGGCCGAGGTCGTACGTCTTGGCAATATCGTCGGCCCACCGGTCGGAGGCCAGCATAATTATGGTCAAACCGCTGAGGCTGCAATCGGCATTGATCCGTTCGATGACTTCGAACCCGTCCATCCCGGGCATTCGGCAATCCAACAGGAGCAGGCCGAAGGGTGTCCCCGATTTTCTGGCGTCCTCCAGCGCGTCCATGGCCTGCTCACCGCTATCGGCCTCGGAGACAGACGCTCCCCAGCCGTAAAGCGTCTCACGAAGGATCAGCCGGTTTGTCGGGTAATCGTCCACGACCAGACAGCGGAGACCCGTCAGGTTCATTGCGGTGGAAACCTTCGATGACGGCGGAGAGGTCTGAATGCCTAGTCGGACAGCACAATGAAACGTGCTGCCCTCGCCGAGGTTGCTTTCGACCCAGATTCGGCCGTCCATGAGTTTGGCCAGCTGTTGAGAAATCGACAATCCCAGGCCTGTGCCTCCATACTGCCGGGCAATGGTGCTGTGACCCTGTGTAAAGGTCTCAAAGATGGTCTTTAACTTTTCCGGAGGCACTCCGATACCCGTATCTGTAATTGAGAATCGGATCACACCGGGCTGACGGCGGTCGGGATCGTTGGCGACCGTCATGACCACCGACCCCTTATCCGTGAATTTGATGGCATTGCCGAGCAAATTCAGGAGGATTTGATAGAGCCGGTTGGGATCGCCGATCAGATGGCAAGGCACGTCGTTCGACAAGTGACAGACGAGTTCGAGGCCTTTTTCGTTGGCTCGAAGCGCCAGCATCTCGCTCGCTTTGTCGAGCAGCTCGGAGAGGTCGAAGTCGATCGCATCCAGGTCCAGACGACCGGATTCGACTTTCGAGAGGTCCAGAATATCGTTGATCAAGCTCAGCAGGCTCGCTCCCGCGCGGCGAAAAATGCGCAAGTATTTGCGTTGTTCAGGGGTGAGCGTGGTTTCCCACAACAAATCGGCCATGCCGATGATGGCATTCATCGGAGTCCGGATTTCGTGACTCATGCTGGCCAGAAATTCGCTCTTGGCACGGTTGGCGACATCCGCGGCATCCTTGGCGCTTTGCAATTCTTCGACGCGACGCCGGAGCTCGTTCGAAACACGTTGGAGCGCTCGTTCGGCGCGCCGGCGTGCCGTTTGCTCGCGTTGGAGAGCCGATGGACGGGAAGAGGCGCGCGAGACCGATTTTGAAGGGGCTGCTGGAGGCCTCGAAGATTGCGCCGTGCGTTTCGCCATGTCCTGACCGGATCTTCTTCAGCCTTGGTTATAGCCCCGTGACGCGCTGTGGTGAAAAGCGAAAGGACTTCGCGACGGCGGGTGGATTTCAATCTTTGTGAGTATGATGCACCAATGTCAGAACTCCGGCTTGCTTCGCGCGATTGCGGCCTTCCTGTTTCGCTTGGTACAGCGCTTGGTCGGCGGCCCGAATGAGATCGGTCGGCGCGGCCACTCGGCTGGGGACAGTACTCGCGAAGCCCAGACTGATGGTGACGACATCGCCGTTGGAATGTTTGATTTCCGCTTCACAGACTTTCCGTCTCAGCGTATCGGCGACCTGTGCCGCGCCTTCCACCGTAGTTCCAGGCAGCACAATGACGAATTCGTCCCCTCCATAGCGCGCGACCAAGTCGCCGGGACGATTCACATGACTCGAAATGAGGTGCGCGACCTGGCGGAGACATTCATCTCCGGCTTGGTGACCGTGGCTATCGTTGTAGGTTTTAAAAAAATCGATGTCGAGCATGATGAGTGACAGAGGCATCGCCTCACGCGCAGCCCGCCGCCATTCCTGATCAAGGAAATCATCGAATTGCCGCCGGTTGGTGATTCCGGTGAGCCCGTCCAGGCAGGAGAGGCGCAAGAGCATCTGATTAGCTTCTTGCAGTTGGCGCATCACTTCCAAGATTTCCTGCTCGCGTGCGCGGCGGCGCTCGATTTCATGGACGAGACGGAGTACGCAGCGGACCCTTGTCAGGAGTTCGATTTTGCTGAGGGGCTTGGCGACGTAGTCGATGGCGCCGGCGGCAAAGGCGAGCTGCAGGTCCACAGGATCCGTCTTGACGGTGACCATGATGATGGGCACGTCGCGGTACCGTTCGGCGGCTTTGATCTGCCGGCAGGCTTCGATGCCGCTGGTGGAAGGCATGACGATATCCATCAAGATCAAATCCACCCGGCCGGTCATGTGCTTTCCGCCGTCGAGACCCAGCAAGCGGAACGCCGCGGCTGCGGATTCGGCGACGAAGGTCTCTTCATAGCCGGCATTTGCGAGGATGGATTGGATCAGAAGGCGATCGTCCGCCGAATCATCGACGATCAGGATACCCATGGCAAAGTATCTCCTTGAGGGTGTGTGGCAAGGGGGGATGCTAGCAGCTAGTCCGTGTAAACACCAGGGTAAAGCTTTTTAATGCAAGGAGTGCAGAGGCCGTGACTGAACTCGGCCTCAGAATGTTGCTGAATATATTCCTCCAATTGTTGCCAGAATCCTTGATCGTTTCGGATTTTCTTGCAAGAGGCACAGATAGGCACAAGGCCTTTCAGAACCTTCACTTCGCTCAAGGCCCTTTGTAGCTCTGCATTGCTGCGGCGAAGCTCCTGTTCGCGGACTTTACGACAATCCATCTCCTGCTTCAGCAGAAGCGCTGAATTCACACGGGCGAGCAGTTCGACGCTGTTGACGGGTTTCGTGATGAAGTCCATGGCGCCGGCCGAGAAGGCCGCTTGCAGATTGCCGAGATCGGTTTTGGCTGTGACAACGATGATGGGAATGTCTCGCAAGATATCCAGACTCTTGATATGCCGTGTGGCGGCCACTCCATCCGTGCCCGGCATGAAGAAGTCCATTAGTATCAGATCGATCGAATGCGTATGGCCGGCCGGCTGCTGATGGTCGGCGTCGAGATGAACATATGCCGCGGCGGCCGAGTCTGCGGCTAAAAGATCGTGATGACCGGCTTTACCGAGGATCGTCCGCAGCAACAGTTGTTGGTCAGGGGAATCATCAACGATCAAGATACTCATGCTGCGACCTTATCGCGGTGATGGAATCTTGTACGCATCCTGGATATGGTGAAGCGGTAGATACAATGCATACTGCCGGGAGGTTTTGTCTATGTTAGCCGGTAGGTTCGGTATCGGTAGAATCGCCGGATAGATTAAGCACAACAACCGCAAACATCATCGCTGGAGGGCCGCTTTGACCAAATCGCTCACGACTTTGCCGTCCACCGGCTGGCCGGCCAGCCGGGCCATGACGGCTTTCATGACATGGCCCATGTCCTTGAGGGATGTCCCAGCGGATTCACGGACCACGGATTCTACGACAGCTGCCACCTCATCGGCTGAGAGCGCGGTCGGAAGATACCCTTCGATGATGACGATTTCTTTCCGTTCCTTGTTAGCCAGATCCTGACGGTTTCCTTTTTCGAACTGCTCGGCGGATTCTTTGCGCTGCTTGATGAGCGTGGTCATGATCCGGCTCATCGCCGCATCGTCCAAATCTTGTTTCAGCTCGACTTCCTTGTTTTGCACGGCGGCTTTGATCATGCGGATGACGTCCATGCGCAGTTGATCTCTGGATTTCATCGCCGATTTCAAGTCTTCGCTCAAACGATCGCGTAGAGACATCGTATTCCTTTCAAACGTGATGTTCGCAGAATAACTCCTTTGCCGAAGGCCGTCAACGTGCGAGCGCCACATCCTTTTAGCCGTGATGGTGAAGCTGCAGGTCGCTGAACAGGGTTTCGTATTGAGAGTCTCGAGACTCTGTCTCATAATGCAACGCTGATGATTCGGAGGAGTCAGTATGGACCTGATCGAAAGGGGCCATCGATATGGTTGACAGGAAGGGCACGAGAAGCGGTAATGCCCGGTTTGCCGGGATTGTGTGCGGCACGATTGTCGCCGCATTGTTCATCACGGGCTGTGCGGAAGACAAGCAGAAGCCGATGACACAACCGTCGACGGATCATGTGAAGGGCAATGCGGATCGCGGGTTTGACAAGCTCCATCACGAAGAGAGGGAGCGAAAACCCGGAGGCATGTAGCCTGCCGGCAAAGTGAGCCGCCCTCTCACGGGACCACGCGCGGGTGTCTCCAGGCCAGTAAGGCTGCGAGCGGTTTAATCAGCGGAAGCTCCCATACCAATTTCCTGTGAGGCGGTGGCTCGATGCGCCGTGGTTCACCGAACGTACGCAGCAGAGTCACCGCAACCAGCAACCGGAGGATTCCGGACAGGCAAAACACGAAGGGCAGGTTCGAGGAGGGCGTCAATGCCCAGACCACGAGGGAGAGCTGGGTCGGCATGACGGTGGCGAGCCAACTGCCGGTCAAGGCTCCGATGCCCAACCCGATCGCATTCGTGGCATTCGCAAGGGCGATGCCTCGCGTGCGTTCTTCAGGCCGAAGTGAATCGAACACATAATTCTGTAGTCCGAGTGACAATCCCGCCCAAATCACCCCTCCACAAAAATTCCAGCTCAAGAGGAACACATAGTCTTCACTGAGCAGATAGCCCATAGGAAGAAGCGAGACCGACAATCCCGTCACCCTAAGGAGAGTCTTGTTGCCATAACGGTCGCTAATTTGGCCCCAGGGTGTGGCAGTGAGGAATTGAGCCGAAATGCTGCTGGCCATCCATCCGGCATACTGAAGATATGACCAATGTAAATCCCGCAGCAGATAGACGACGAAAAACGGCCCGGAAATGAGCACGGCGAAATGCATGAAACCCGAAAACAGCAGGAAATAGCGAAAATCTGCGGTGGCGGTTTTGAGAAGAAAATGCCGGAAGCCGTTGGGCGCTTCGATGTGGTGCACCGGAATCAATTCTGCGATTCTCGTTTGACAGCGAGTGGCTCCCGCTCGAGCAAATGCGGCACATGAGAAAATGACGACAAACCCGAGCCAGCTGATGTCCCATTTCTGCCCAAGCGTCAGAGCCGCCCCGGCTACCCCCATCGCGAGGAAATTCATCAATGCGATAATCCGAGCCCGGCGGGCGAAATACGCCCCCCGGCTGCTGGCATCCGCCAGCTCAGCCAGCAAACTGTTCCAGGCCGGGGCCGTTGCATGACCGAATGTGAAGTACAGCATGACACAGCCGATGAAGATCCAAGGGCCATGGTCGGGCATGAGTAACGGAAGGATGAAAAGGGGAAGCCAGCAGAAAGCCTGTCCCCAGCCTCCCGCAATCAAAAGGCGGCCGGGCATACGAAGATACTGGAGCAGCTTCACCGAGGCCAGTTGAGCCAGCACGCCGATCAATTGCGGTAATGCGGATAGAATGCCGATATGGAATGGAGAGGCATGCAGAATCAGGGCAAAGGCGGAAAAGTAATTCTCTCCTCCGCCTTGCGCCGCCGCTTGAAAAGCTGCGTCGCGGACACCGTATTGTCGGCTCATCGCCTTGGCGTCTGCTTCGGACGGAGTCTCAGGACCGGATGAGGAGTCGACCTTGTTAGCAGTCAGGGGAATTCGCTGATTGACAAATTATACAAAGGCTAAATTCAGACATCGTTAAAATTATAGCAGACCATTAGAGCTTCGCCATAAAAGACCCGTAATCCGGTTGACCCCTCCGTAAACAGTGAGTACGATAATAGTATGCAATCCCTATCTTCAGCGGCGGTTGTGGATCGATTTCTTGGCAAACACGTGGCCAGGTCGGTTCGCCGGCTGATCGTGACATTGCTAGTGACGGGGGGCCTTGGGCTATCGACCGGCACGGCGGAGGCCCGGGACCTAATGGTTCCGAAAGAACAGGCCACGACGGAGTATGAGCCGACCGAAACGCCTTCGTTGGACGTGCAGCGTAAAGGAGTTCCCCAGTCGCTGTTCACTTGGATCAAAATGGCGCGCGGGTACGATGTGGAATGGGATACCTTTGGACGAAAAGGATGGTATACCCAGGATCCTCGACTGAAGCCGGTTGCGCCTGACACGACGGTATTCTCTACGGATACCCCGGCGGTCTATATCGTCTTTGAGGTCGCTCCCCTCGAAGACCCGGCTCAATTCGGCGCTCAGGTGTTTCCCGTGGACGCGGAAGGAAAGACCGAGGAGACTGTGATTGTACGCGATAGTCTAGAAGTGCCGGGCCACGAGCGTTACGGTTTCTTGGAGCTGAAAAAACCATCGGATCGCTGGCCGCAAGGAAAATATCTCGTCAAAATCTATATCACCTCACTGGGCCAGCAACCGTTTCATGCTGTGAATCAAGTCGGCACAATGCATTTCACCGTCACAGATCAACCGGCTCCCGCTGCCTCTCCTGGTTCGCCCGATTCCAAGACACGTTGAAAATCCTCCTTAGCTTGGTCTAACGTTCTCCCACCGTCTGCCATGATCACGTGTGGGCGGTAGCCGGTCGATTTACCGAGGAGCATGGGCATGAAAGAAACGGATGCGGAGAAGTTAGCGCTGTTATACGAGCGCTTTTGCGATGTCTGTTTGGTTGAAAAGGAAGTCTGGACGGAAATTTACATGCCGAAGACGTTCAAGGACGGCACTGCCGTGCGGACGAATTTGCAAGATCGGTATGATGTCGTCATCGACGAGCCGGGAGTCGAAGACGCGTTGGAGGCGAATATCCCTCTTGGAAAAGCTGCATTGGGCGCGGCCATTCAGGAATATCGGAAGCACATCAGTTTCGTGAAGAAAGGCTAAGCGGCATCAATTCTTCGCGAGAAATCGCTCCACATCTCGTACCACTTCATCGCCCAGCGGTTTCGTCCGATGGTGATAGCGGGCGACCACATTGCCGGATCGGTCGACCAAATATTTTTGAAAATTCCATTCGACTTCTCCCGGAAACGGACTCTCCTCGGTAAGGTATCGGTAAAGGGCGTGCTTGTCGCCGCCTTTGACGCTGATCTTGCTGAAGAGCGGGAATCCGACGCTATACTTGGTCATGCAAAAGCCCTTGATCTCCTCATTGGTTCCAGGCTCTTGCTGACCGAAATTGTTGGCGGGAAACGCTAGAATCTCAAATCCCTTGTCCTTATAGGCTTCATACATTGTTTCAAGATCGGCATATTGCGGAGTGTTGCCGCAGAAACTGGCGGTGTTGACCAGCAGGATCACTTTTCCCTTGTATTGGCTCAGGGAAACCGGTTTGCCGTCGATATCGTCCAGTGTGAAATCGTAGACTGTCAGGGACTTGGCAGCCATATGCAACGCTCCTTGTTCCGCCGCACAGACCCCATCGTAACCGACGAAAGCACCGAGCCCGAGTGCGACGACGAGTCCGGCGACCAGCAGGCTCCTGAGATGGAGTAATCCACAGAGCGGCATGTGTTTGCTCCTTGGATCAGAGGCGTCGTAATGCTGAGACACGTTCCTCAATCGGAGGATGAGTCGCCAGCAAATGCATAAACGCCGAGGTGTTGCCTGAAATCTTCATAGTGGCCAGGGCATCCCGAGTGGAATATTCGAACTGGGCTCGATTCACCCACCCATCGATAGACTGCAAAGCATTGATCATTGAATCTTTCCCATACACCTTCGCGGAGAATGCGTCCGCGGCAAATTCACGGCGGCGGGAATGCCAGCTGACGACCAGCATGGCCAGGACCGACAACACGACTTGCAAGAAAATGAAAACGACGAAGCCCAGGATCGGACTGCCGCTCTGCGCCTCCTCGCGATCGCCCTGTGGCTGAGCGACGAGGTGGTACACGAAATTGCTGATGTAGTGAACGAAGGTGTTCATCAAGCCGGCGAGCACTGTGGTGGAAAACATATCGCCGTTGAAAACATGGCCCATTTCGTGGGCGAGCACGGATTTGACTTCATCCTCTCGCAAGTTAGCCAGGAGACCGGTGGAAACGGCCACCATCGCGTTATTTTTGCTCGGGCCTGTAGCGAAGGCATTAGGGTCGGGTGATTCGTACACCCACACTTCCGGCATCGTGATGTGAAGGCGTTGAGCGATGTCCTGCACGGAACCATAAATGACCTGTTCAGCACGGGTGCGTGGCTGCGTGATCTGAGCGCAGTTCAGCATGGCGCGGGCCATCTGTTTGGAAAAAAGTAAGCTGATAAAGGCGCCGCCGAAACCGATGACCAGCGACCAGACCAGCAGCTCCTGGCTGAATGCTCCACGGAGATCGATCCCGAAGGCCGGCAAGACGGCGTCGATCAGAATCCTGACCGTAAAGGACAATGTGAGGTAGATGAGAACGTTTGCAATGAGAAGCAGCCCGATACCCTTCAACGACTTCATGTATATCCTCCTTGAAAACCCGCTGTCCTTACTCCTGTACGACGATCGGCACGGGGTTCCGCGTCATTATACCGAATCCCAAGCCCGTTGTCGGGTCATCAGCCGGGGACGGTCCTTCCGCCACGCGGTTGTCAGATAATACCATTTCAGCGCCGGGTCAAGGCGAGCGGTGGAAGTTGTTCTTGCGTTGCAGTTCCATGGCCATTGGAAGATGCGAACGAGTATTGGATCCGTTGACCGAGTGCTCACCTTCTGTTAGAAAAGGCGGCCATGGGTATCGCTCCGCTTTTTGCCCGACTTGGAATGCTGTCCGTACTCGCGCTCTGGAGCCTGGCTTTGGCTTTCCCCGCCAGGGCCGAGCCGACGGGGCTCGTTCCTCCGCTTCGGGTGCCGGTCGATCAGCTGGATGGTATTCAGCGTGCCACCATTATTCTGGACAGTTACTCCTACACGCCGAACTATCTCATCGTCCAAGCCGGTAGGCCCGTCGAGTTGCTCCTGACGAGCATTACCACGATTACACCCCACAATTTCTTGCTGAAGCATGAAGCCGCAGGGCTCGTGATCGAGCGGGATGTAGGCGCAGGGCGAACGGTTACCCTGCAGTTTACGCCGACGAAGCCGGGAATTTATCCATTCCATTGCGACAAGCAACTGCTGTTCTTCCCGAGCCATCAAGAGAAGGGCATGGAAGGCACCTTGGAAGTCAGATAGGTAGGTTGCTCCACGTCTATCGACTCCACAAGACACGAACTCCTTCACGGGATCCTCAAGCAGGTGTCCCGATCGTTTTACCTGACCCTCAACGTGCTGCCGGCCGATGTGCGTGGTCAGATGGGCTTGGCCTACCTTTTTGCCCGCGCCGCCGACAGCATTGCCGACACCGACTTGATCAGCCGTGAGCAGCGCCTCCGGTATCTTAATCAGTTCCGGGCGCAGTTCACCAGCGGTGATGCGCGGCGGGGGGACGTGCAAGCCATTCAAGACGCGTTGGTTCCTCATCAAGCGCACTCCGCGGAGCGAGTGCTGCTGCAGCGGTTGAACGACTGTCTTGCTTTGTACGACGAATGTGACTCCGGCGATCGAGAGCGAATTCGATGGTTAATGGGGATATTGCCTGACGGAATGGCCATGGATCTCTCCAGCTTTCATGGAGAATCGGCGAAAGGTTTGACCGCCTTTCAAACCCTGGAAGAATTGGATCGATACATCTATTACGTGGCCGGATGCGTCGGGGAGTTCTGGACCAGGATGATCTGCGTCCATCGTCCGGCGATGGCGCGGTGGGATGTGGAGAAAATGTCGGCCGTCGGCGTGCGATTCGGAAAAGGTTTGCAGCTCACGAATATCCTGAAAGATATTGCGCGTGATCTGCACCATGGCCGCTGCTATGTGCCGGAGCAACTTCTTCGCGAAGCGGGTCTCAAGCCTGGTGACTTGCTGAATCGAGCCAGCCTAACGGCGTTCAGACCGGTTTTGAATCGGCTGATCAGGCTTGCCGTGGAGCATTTGGACCAGGGCTGGATGTACTGCATGGCGATTCCACGCTTCGAAATCCGGCAACGATTGGCCTGCATGTGGCCGATTCTGCTGGCCGGAGAAACGCTGAAGCGCGTGACGACCGCTCCCGATCTCCTGGATCCCGCCGTCAATGTCAAGGCGCCGCGCATCGTTGTCTATCGCGTTCTGGCATTGACCACTTTGACCGGCGCCTGCGGCTACGTCGGCCTCGCCTACTGGGGCCGGTTGAGGAAGCAACTCGTGTAGTGCAAGGCTGAAACAAGCCGTCAGCCGTGTTCTCGCCTTGTTCTTCAGATCCGTGAGGCATGAATCAAAAGTGCATCTTGCGAATGCTCCGTTTGGCAACGGAACTATTTCGTGATTTCTAGCAGATGTTTCTCGAAGTCCGAGTGGCTGAAGTTGATTAAGGTATGGATTAAGAGAAATCGAGCTTTTCCCTAAACAACATTAACGCTTAA
The DNA here is from genome assembly GCA_020697375.1 of Nitrospira sp. The sequence continues at coordinate 197,320 of JAJFBJ010000001.1, forward strand.
GTCCCTGTGGTTCTCAAAGAGTAGTGAGCCAGATCTCAGGTCATAGAATCGGTACTTAAAATGACCCGTCGTGTATCCCATCACTTCTCTGAAGTCGAACTCCAAGGGAAGTAACATGATATCTGCAGAATCTAATTTCTCGCGAAGAGAAGGCAGGTCAATTTCTCGTGAAAACTCCCTCAGGTTTGGCGATTGATCTGATCCAGCCCGAGAATGTTCTTGTTGAATATCCCTTCCAAGTATCGTGGTTAATGTATTGTCGTTTGAGATCTTGGCTCTCACGTTCCTAAGTGGCACTAGGGATTCTCTTTGTGGTTCAAAGGCCTTTTCAAAGGCGGAATCAGCAAGTGCTCCATCGGCGCTCCCAATAGGAAGAATGACAAGCTTAGATGTGTTGGTGATTAATTGGTGGTTCGAGTTCAGATAAAAATTGTCACTCTTGGCTCCACACCCTTGAGCTAAGGCACAGATAACCATTGCTACCATAAAGGTCATGGCATTCTTCATGTCGCCTCCGCTTTTAGCACCGTATGGAATAATAGCGTTTGTTCTCTAAATGGGTGGGCTGGCTGATCTCATAGCTGTGTGACCAGCGAGACCTATAATCCGCCTCCTCTTATTTTCCATTCTCACCTAGCTGGCGATGAAGATTTGCGAGGCGATTTCGCTGAAGGAGCGACCCTTGCTGGGGGCAGGTCGGTAAGGAAGGAAAGCGCAAACTGACTGAGTCTTCCAAGGAATTGCCGAAGGCTTCCGCCCTGCCGACCTGCACCCAGCCGCTCGGGAGTGCGGAAGCCTCGCATTCTTTTCCCCAGCGTCCTACTTTTTTTGCGGCTCCAATAACTTCTCACCCTTTTTGAATACGACATAAATGGCTTGCGACGGGCAGGAGTCCAAACACAAGCGGCAGCTCTCAAGGCAGCGGGAGGGGTCAAACTTATACGGCGGCGTGGAGAGCCAAGCGCTCGTGGGGCAAATGGGGACGCAAATGGCTTGATGGGTGCAACGGTCGGGATGGCGGACGAGGTGATCACGAATGACCATCATAGGCTTCACTCCTTCGAAGAGACCCTGGGAGAAAATCTCGAACATGTTTTTTTGAGGTAGACTGCTCACTTCCACTCCTTGATCAGGTCTTTGAGTCGATCTTTCAATTCGGGGATCTGCTCCACATTGTTCCGAATTGCTCCGAGAATGTTTTCAAGGCGCGCTGCGCGTTGCGCGTCTTTGTCTTTCTTGAGCAGTCGGTCGTAACCGGCATAGGCTTCGCGGTGCCGGGGCTCAAGATAGCGGCGGCTTGCCTGGAGAGCCTCTCCCAGCTCATAGGGTTCGGCCGCCATCGGCGGAGCCAGGACGAACGAACCGTCCGTGAAGACTAAGGCCGCAGCTCCAGTTTTGCTCGTGAGCGGCGTGACGGCTTCAATTGTTTTCCCCGCAAGCTGTTCCCATGTGTCGAGCAGGCCGGGAAAGGCTTTCATGTAGGCCACTTTTTCCATGTTGGCCTTCCATTTTTCGTCGGCTGGCATAGAGACCTCGCGTGGCCAAGTGCGGCGTGATGGGTCAGGCTTTCAGCGGTGAGAGGAGGGGGGGCGGAGACTGACGGGGCATCAAGAGACGTTCCACAAGTTCCCCCTGCATGACGTGGCGCTCCATGATTTCCCTCACATCTGCCTCGGAGGTGACGCGATACCAGACGCCTTCGGGATAAATCACTACACTCGGTCCTTGCGCGCAATAGTCAAGACAACCGGCTTTGTTGGCGCGGACGATCCCTTTCAGGTTCAGTCGTTTCGCCTCGTGCTTGAAACAGGCATGCAGCGATTCAGAGCCGAGCCTGGAGCAGCTGCCCCGAGGATCATCTGGCTCCCGTTTGTTGGTGCAAACAAAAATGTGCCGCTGGTAGCCCGTCACGCCAGATGCCCCAGGCAGGGAGATTCCAAATATACGAAGTTAGGCGCAGGCATGAAATTGCTCGATCAACTGTTTCACGTCCGAGTGATTGAGAAGCGGCGAGCCGGCGGTTTGTGATCCTGCGATCGCGGTTATTTCCTGCAAGCGCAACTGGGCGCGTTGTTTGGTGTCCGGTTCGGAAAGGGCGGAAGCCTGTCCCTTGGAAAGTTTGTCGAACTCCGCCCGAATATCGCGAAAATCGCGCTGTAAATGCTTCATCATTGAACAGGATTCGCAATACCACTTCGGGCTTTGGTCCGAGGCGGGCGAGAGTCGATCGTACGCGCGGCCAAAAAAATCTTTGCCCAGTGACAGTTTTATCAGCGTCGTGCCCGTGGCATTGCAGGCATTACAGGATCCGGCTTCCATCGCGTAAGGTGCTCCTCTCAAGCTGAGTCATCGATAGACCGCGAATCTTACCGCACTGATCTTTGCCGTAGCAAGTTGTGCCCCTGCTTCCGCATACCGCTGTTTGGACCTTCCATGTATGATGAAAGGAAGTAAACCATCCGGGCCGCAAGGAGGCGGGTATGCTCATCGGCGTTCCGAAAGAGATCAAGGATCATGAGCATCGGGTGAGTGTGACGCCGGACGGTGTCCGGCTGTTGCGGCGAGCGGGACATCATGTCTTGCTTGAGCCGTCGGCAGGGCGGGACAGCGGCTTTATGGACGAAGCCTATCGCCAAGCCGGCGCGCAGATGGTGCGCTCGAAAGAAGATCTCTTTCAGCAGGCGGAACTCATCGTAAAGGTCAAAGAGCCTCAATTGTCTGAGTGCGGGCTCTTCAGACCCGGGCAGGTGCTTTTTACCTACCTGCACTTGGCATCCTTGCCGGATCTCACCAAAGCATTGCTGTCCTCGAACGTCACGGCCATCGCCTATGAAACCGTCGAGGCGAAAGACGGGAGCCTGCCGATATTGCGACCAATGAGCGAGATTGCAGGGCGCTTGTCCGTCCAGGTGGGAGCTCACTACTTGGGATCGGCACAGGGCGGACGCGGCCTCTTGCTCGCCGGAGTCCCCGGTGTGCCGCCCGGCCGTGTGGTCGTGTTGGGAGCAGGAATCGTGGGTGCCTCGGCTGTCAGGATTGCGGTCGGTATGGGGGCGCGTGTCACGGTCATCAATCTGGATCTCGACCGGCTGCGATTCCTCGATGATCTCTACGGCGGTCGCATTGAAACCCATGCAGCGCAGGAATCGGCCATTGAACGCGCCGTCGGAGAAGCCGATCTCGTGATCGGGGCGGTGCTAGTGCCTGGGGCGCGCGCCCCGAGAGTCATTTCCCGCGACATGGTGGCCAAAATGAAGCCCGGTTCTGTGATCGTGGATGTCGCCGTGGATCAAGGCGGATGCTGTGAAACAACCAGGGCGACCACTCACTCGGATCCCGTGTACGTCGTGGACGGAGTACTCCATTACTGTGTGACGAATATGCCGGGCATCGTTCCCCATACCTCGACTTTGGCCCTGACCAACTCCACCCTCCCTTATATTGTCCGTCTGGCGTCGGAAGGGGTGGAGCGAGCCATTCGATCGGACCCCGGCCTTGCCATGGGTGTGAATGTGATGAACGGCAAAGTGACCTGTCGAGGCGTGGCAGAAGCGCACGGCTTGCGTTTTACCCCCCTCTTGTAAGACAATCCGAAACTCGTTTCCGGTTCTGCCCGGTCGGGGCGTAGCGCAGCCCGGTAGCGCACTGCGTTCGGGACGCAGGGGTCGGAGGTTCAAATCCTCTCGCCCCGACCAAACCGCACTTCGAAGGGGCGCGGGGTACCAATACGTTCCTTCCAGTGAACGAAGGGGCGCGGGGTACCAATACGTTCCTTCCAGTGAACCCGCTCAGAGTTTGCTCGATCCGGAACCTCCCTTCTCGTGAAGCGATGGAATGGAACCCCCGCCGCTTCTCTGTCAATTTCCAAGCCGTGCGTCGCGCGCCATGTTCCTTCTTCGTCAACCTCCCTATGTGATGCCGGATCTTCACGTGCGCTCCGGCTTCGGAGCAAATCGTCTGCCGCCCTGCGATGCTCATGTTCTGCTACGTACTTTCCGATAAATTGCTACAACAGGCCGGCTGCGGCCGCTTATATTTGCAAATCGCGTGACGACGTACATGCGCTATGAGAATATCCTGACCTGGCCCGCTGTACGAGGCACATCAATGGCATCATCAGAAAGGGCTCCGCGGGAACGATGACCGAAACCGGTGAACGCGTGCGCGCGAAGATCCTCGTCAGCGGGCATGTGCAAGGAGTCGGTTATCGTGCCTTCACCCGTCGGGCGGCGACCTCACGCGGACTGACTGGCGGGGTGGAGAATCTCGATAACGGGCAGGTGGCGCTAGAGGTGGAGGGCGGCAGAGGTGCGCTTGATGAATTGCTGGTTGATCTCAAGAAAGGACCGGTCGGAGCGCGGGTCACGCAGGTGCAGGTTGAATGGAGCCCTGCGAGGGGCCGGTATCACGAGTTCACGATCTGGTAGCAGGTAACGATGTTATGGCTCGACGAGCAACAGTCCGGCAGGATGATGAAATGACCCCCCCCGCTTCGGCAGGCCGGGCCCGCGCTATCCGCGGGGATGATGAGGACGAGGATTCGCAGGCAAGCCTCGATATGGAGAAACCGGAAGGGGAGGGTCGCCCTGCCGAATCGGAACGGTCTGAAGGGCTCGACACGATCAAAAGTTATTTGCGTGAAGTACGCAAGTCAACGCTGCTCAATTTCAAGCAGGAACAATCTTTGGGCAAGCGGGTCATGGCCGGCGACGAAGCGGCTCGTCAGGAAATGATCGAGGCCAATCTCCGCTTGGTCATCAGCATCGGGAAGCGGTACATGAACCGCGGATTTCCCTTTGCCGATATCGTTGAAGAAGGCAATCTCGGTTTGATCAAAGCGGTGGAAAAGTTCAATTACAAGCGGGGGTTCCGCTTCAGCACCTATGCCTCGTGGTGGATCAGGCAATACATCGAACGAGCCATCATCAATCAAGGCAAGCTGGTCCGTTTACCGGTTCATGTCGTGGAGCGCCTGAATCGCTATCTGGGCAAGGTTGAGCAATTGGTGCATGAATTAGGACGCGAACCCCGGGTCGAGGAAGCGGCCGCCAAGTTGAAGGTCAGCGAGGCGGAAGTCGAGGACCTGAAGCAGTTGGTCCGCACCACCTGTTCCCTGGACAGCCCCATCAGCGACCGGCAGGATACATTTTTGCGGGACGTGATCGAAGATCCTCTGTGCCTTTCTCCGGCGGAAACCACCGAAGGCGTCATGCGGCGGGCGGAACTCATGGCATGGGTGAATGAATTATCAGAAAAGGAGCGAACGGTGATTTTGGCGCGGTTTGGGCTTGACGGAGCGGAGTCTCGGACGTTAGAAGAGATCGGCCGCACGATGGGACTGACTCGCGAGCGGGTCCGCCAGATCGAAACGGCCGCACTGGTCAGGCTGCGCGGAATCATCGAACGGAAAACCATGAAGCGGGCGGATCTCCTATGAGAACGCCGCAATCGGGTCGCACCTATGAATTACAAGGCCCTCATTCGAGAAGTTCCCAACTTTCCTAAACCCGGCATTCTCTTCTACGACATCACCACTCTCCTCAAAGACCCGGTGGCCTTCCGCACGATTGCCGACGAACTCACTGCCCGTTATCAGGGCCAGGGGATCGCGAAAGTAATCGGCATCGAGTCACGGGGTTTCATCATGGGCGGAACGTTGGCCGCCCGTCTTGGCGCCGGGTTCATCCCCGTGCGAAAGCCGGGGAAATTGCCGGCTGATATTTTTGAGGTCAAGTATAACCTTGAATATGGAGCCAATGCCCTCGCGATCCATCGGGATGCGGTGGCGATAGGCGAACGGGTCCTCATCGTGGATGATCTCCTGGCCACGGGCGGCACGGCAGCGGCAACGGTCCACCTCCTTCGTCAACTCGGCGGAGAAATTGCGGGTCTGGATTTTCTGATCGAGCTGAAAAGCCTGAATGGACGGGACCGTTTGGCCGGGTACGACGTGCATTCGATGATTGTTTATCCCTGAATCCTCAAGATCTTGGAGAGTAGGAGCACTTGTCAAACGATGCGTAGCGTGATATACCAGCCGAACTTTTTCGCCTTGCACCCATCACGAAAGGGTATGAGGTCCTATGGCGACGAAAGTCCACGCGAAGAAAAAAATATCCACGGCGAAAGCAAAGGCCCCCGCTCCAGAAAAGCCTGTTAAGAAGGAGCGTCCGGCTACGGTTACCACTATGACTGAAAAAGACGAAGACAGTGTCGCCGCGCGAGTCGTGGCAGCCCTCACTCTAAAGGAAACTCCCAAGGAACGGGAAGAGCGCATCCGCCGTCGTGAGGTCCTACAACGGATGTTGCTTGGTAAACGCCAGGAAATCATTCGGGAGATCGAGGGAAATCTTGGTAAATCGCTGACGGAAGACCAGCAACGCCGGCTGGAATCCGCGAGAGATGTGGGGGATCAAGCCCTCATGGATCTGGAGCGCGAACTGGGCATTTCACTCATGGAGATGCGAAACCGGAGGCGCCAGGCCATTGATGAAGCTTTGATGCGACTAAATGAGGGCACCTACGGGATCTGCGCAGAATGTGGTATCGAAGTCAGTGAAAAACGGTTGGAGGCGGTACCGTTCGCCAAATTGTGCGTCCAATGTCAGTCTCGCCAGGAACTCCTTGAGAAAATCGAAAAAGAAGAGGATCGCGATTAATTCCTTGGTGCCTGTCCGTCCCTTCTCCGTATCCCGCGCGTTTGCGCATGCCAGTGATCCTCTCGCCGGTTCCTGTGGGTAGTCTTGCTCCCGCCTGTGCCTATGATGCATCTGATTCCCAAGGCAGTTGTCTTGCTCAGTGGCGGTTTGGATTCTACGGTCACGGCCGCTATCGCCAAGCAGGACGGGTATGATCTCCATTGCGTGACGGTGTCCTATGGACAACGCCATCATGTCGAGGTCGAGCGGGCGCGGGCAGTCGCTCGAGAATTAGGCGCGTCGAGCCATATCGTGGTAGATGTGAATCTCAGAGCGATCGGCGGATCCGCCCTCACCGATGACGTGGCGGTTCCCAAAGATCGTACAGCAGATGAGCGGACAGATCATATTCCCGTCACATACGTTCCAGCACGCAACAGCATCTTTCTGTCGCTGGCTCTCGCCTATGCCGAAACGCTGGATGCGCAGGTGATTTATTTCGGAGCCAATGTCCTGGACTATTCCGGATATCCGGACTGTCGGCCGGAGTTCATTCAGGCTTTCGAGACGGTGGCCAGGCTTGGTACCAGGATGGGGATCGCCGGCGGGACCATCGAGGTGCGAGCGCCGTTGTTGATGCAATCGAAGGCTGAGATTGTGCGACGAGGTCAGGAACTTCGGGTGCCGTTCGAGCTCACGCATAGTTGTTACGATCCCGATCATCGGGGCATCTCTTGTGGCCGATGTGACAGTTGCCGGATTCGACGTGAAGGTTTTCGTCAAGCAGGAGTTGTGGACCCCGTCCCTTATGCGATACCCTGACGATGAAGTCGTGGAATCTGTCGACCTGATGATCGATCGATCGATTAAAAATCAGCAAATCTTTAGCACAACAAATCAATCATGACACCCGAAGAATTTTTCATGTATCTCATCATCGCCCTGGTGATCATTGCGCCGATCGGCGCGCGGCTCTACCGGCGATTGACCTTGAATCGCACGACAAGGATGCTTCGGGAGCAGTTGAATCAGCAGCAGGGAAATCGGCCGACGACAATCCCACCGGAGGCTCCTCAATGAAGCAGGCGAAGGCCAGTCGTTCTCGAATCACTGTGTGGATGCTTGGCGCCCTGCTCGCGGTAAACGTCGTGGCGTCGACGGCCTGTGAATCCCAAACCACGAATCCAGAGAAGACGAAGCCCGCCGGTAGTACAGCGCCGGCGGATGTTCAGGTGGGCGAGGCGAAATTCAACGCCAACTGCGTCGCTTGTCACGGTGCCCGTGCGGTCGGAACAAAGCAGGGTCCGCCGCTGGTCCATAAGATTTACGAACCGAATCATCATGCCGATGTCGCTTTCCAACGGGCAGCGGCAAACGGGGTTCGTGCCCAC
>JAJFBJ010000225.1 GCA_020697375.1 Nitrospira sp.
ATGGATGGCCGTCTCATGATCGCCGCTCAGCGCGTAGGCGAGGCCAAGATTGTTGAGCACATTCGGTTCGCGGGGGCGGATCGCCAAAGCCGATTTATACGCAATGATTGCATCGCTGTATCGCTGTTGTTGATCATAAACCAACCCTAATAGGTTGTGAGAAACCCAACTCGAGGGATCCAGCGTGATGGCTTGGTTGAGAGCTGTCTCGGCTTCACGTAGCTTACCTTGCTGCAGATACGCCTGCCCGATACCCTGATGCGCAGGCGGTGATTTGGGCTCTCGAGTGAGCAGGTCCTGGAACTGGGTCACAGCAGCATCAAACATGCCTTGTTGAAGCATGAGCTGGCCGAGTTTCAGGCGAACCGTGTTTCTCGTCTGGTCCGCGTTCAACGCCTTCGTGTAATGAAGGCCGGCCAAAGGCAAATTCCGGCGTTGCGCTTCGTCATCCCCGGCTCGTTCATGCTCTTCCGGAGTCATTTCCGGGGCTTTTGTCTCAGTGCTTTCCAACGCAGCTTGCTCGTTTTTCTGCCGCTCCATCACTTTTCGGTACTCAGACATATCGAATTTTGATGTAGTCGCCTCTTTTGGGTCGGCGCAGGCAGTCAGGACGCAGGCTCCAAGAAGCACGGCAATCCCGCCCAACAATCCCCAATGGTTCGATGTGACCATCTGCATCTCCCTCGACAGTCCTGCCGCGTGTCAGTTCACTATTACGTGAAGAGTGAAGATGGTCAATCAAACAGTGTTTCTCCGTAACGGATTCGGAGCGCCGGAAAAGTGCTTTGAGGTGCGGCGCCCAGGCCGCAATCTGATCGAGAACCGGAGATCCGCCCTGAGGTTAAGATGCCGCAGGTGATAGGCCGTGTGGTTGGATGAGCCCACATTCACGCGAACTTACGAGGCCGTTTAGGTTGGCTGCTGGTTTGCACATGCCCTGACCAATGCATACGCCACTGCGCTGCGACAATTCACGTGAAGGAGGTGAGGGAATTTCCGATTGGTTCATGCCAGTCGCGGTGAAAGCCGGCGTACAAGAGCTTTCGACACGTTTCGAAAGACCGAATCCAATAACTCAATTCTAAAGAAAGGTGAACACCATGTTGAACGTCATTCGTCAGTTTGTGAAGGAAGAAAAAGGTGCCGCAGCCGCTGAGTACGCTCTGTTCTTGGCGCTCATCACCGTTGCGTTGGCTGCGGTCGTTACCCCCCTCGGAACGGCGATTTCGGGTGTCGTTGTTGCCGCCACAGGAGCGATCAGCTAGTCAAGTGTTAGAAAAACGGTTGGCCCGATTGTATCGGGCCAACCACACAAATGCTTCCGTGGGATTAAGCGCTTCGATTCGGGAGAGATTCATGAAGATGGTGATGATCATCGCACTCATAGCAGTTCTTGCGACAGCGATATGGACTGATCTGCGTTCATCGCGGATTCCCAATTGGCTAACATTTTCAACCATGATATTTGCGATTGCGATTCACGCGTATCTCGGAGGAACCGAGGAAGCACTGTTTGGCTTGGCGGGGCTCGCGACAGGACTCGGCCTTTTTTTGATCCCCTATCTCTCTGCCGGAATTGGAGCAGGTGACGTGAAACTCATGGGGGCAGTAGGTGCGATCGTGGGTCCTTCTGACGCCCTATTATCAGGAGCCCTCGCTATCCTGGTCGGGGGAGTTTACGCCGCTGGGGTCATGGTCTATCGAGCCAGTCTCCCTAGATTCGGTTGGGGTGCGGAAGCCATGTCCTTGCGGCTGCGCTATGGGATTGCGATTGCAGGCGGCACCCTACTTTTTCAGCTGGGAATTAATCCCTTCGAGGGGTAGGCACTAGTGGGAAACGGGCTAATCTAGGAGAGAAGGATGTCATGCATCGGAGAACAAAATATGAGGAGGGGTGGCAATGAAGCGCTTTCGGCCTTTAGCGTTTTTGGGACTCGCGCTCGTTCTGGGTCTGGTGACGAGCGTACTAGTATTTAGCTGGCTGCAAAACGAAAAGAGCCGACTCATGGCGGCCCCTCTTCCGGTCGCAACTAAAGGCGTCCAGGTTCTGGTCGCCAATGCAGATCTTTCCTGGGGAACGAAACTGAAACCCGAGATGCTGCAGTTACAGGAATTCCCGACTGGCTCCGTACCCGAGGGCCATTTTACCGATGGCGACAGTGCGAACGACAGGGTGCTCCTGGTCGATATCAAACGAAACGAGATGCTTCTTGAATCGAAACTGGCTCCGATTGGAACGACAAGCGGCGGTGTGGCGGCGGTGACAGACATCAACAAACGCGCGATGTCCGTGAAAGTCGATGATGTCATCGGCGTGGCCGGCTTCATCAAGCCGGGCGATCGCGTGGACGTGATGGTGACAGTTGAGCCCATGCCGGGAAAACCGGAGCATGCGGTGTCAAAAACAATTTTGGAGAACGTCAAAGTTCTGGCGGCCGGAACGCAGATGGAACGAAAGGGAAAGGACGAAGAGCCCAAGCAAGTACAGGTCATTACAGTGGAGGTTGATGCCGAGGAAGCGGAAAAATTGGCTCTTGCCTCAACGCAGGGGCGACTCCGGCTGGCGCTCAGGAATCCACTAAATAGCGAACGGGTGCTGACCAAGGGGGCCAATTTGGGGGCGCTCTTGAGTTCGTTTCGTCAGAAGCAAGCCCCCAAAGGTGCAAGCGGTCAGGGTGAAATTCGTATCGAGGTCATTAAGGGCGACGTTCGCAAGGAAGTAAAGTTTTAGGATTCACGGAGGCATGACATGACGATGATATCGAAACAATCGCGATGGTTCAGGCAAAGTGCACTTGCCTTGATGATGGGGGCGCTACTGCTTCCTGTCGTAGCGAGGGCCAATGACGACAGCCGCGCACTGGTGAGAACGCCTGAGCCTCAACAGGTAAGCCTCGTCGTCGGAAAATCGACCGTGGTGGATACGCCGGTAGCGATCAAACGGGCATCGCTGGCCGACCCACAGGTTGCCGACGCCATTGTCCTGAGTCCGCGGCAAATCTATGTCACAGGCAAGGGGTATGGCATGACAAACCTGACACTGTGGGGGAAAGACGATCAGATCATCGCGGTCTTTGACTTGGATGTCGGAGTTGACCTCGCGCGATTGAAGAAGCATCTGGCTGAGCTGCTGCCAGATGAAACGAATCTTCATTTCAAGGGCACGCACGATCATGTGACGATTTCAGGAACGGTCTCAAGCGAAGGACGCATGCAGCAAGTGTTGGCGGTTGCTGAAGCGTATGCTCCCAAGAAAGTACTCAATTTTGTGAAAATCTATCCGGAACCGATCGGCAATCCGGCGCCAGACGTTCGAACAGTGACAGTCGAAGTGATCAAAGGCACCACAGTCGGTTCGGTCAAATTCTAGGTCATTTGGAGCGAAGTTTTGTCAACAAGATGTTAAGGAGCATGTAAATGAAACACCGTGAGATCGTTGCAACCCTTGGGTTTCTGCTTGGAATCGTTGGTGTGTCCTTGACGTACGCAGAGGAGCCCTTACCCGGCGCGCCAGCAACTAGTCCGGTGGAACATCGCGATGTTCAAAAGTTGGAACTGACCGTGGGTAAATCAAGAGTCTTAGATCTGCCCGTGGCGATCAAGCGTGCCTCGTTGGCCAACCCTGACGTCGCGGATACGGTCGTGCTCTCTCCCACACAAATTTATCTTACCGGCAAGGCCAGCGGGGTCACCAGTCTGACACTTTGGAACGAGAGCGGCAAGATGATGGGCTGTCCGGTACGGCGTCGAACGCCAGCAATCTCACACGTGCCATGGGCATCGCAGAGGCCTACGCGCCAAAGAAAGTCATTAATTCGATGCAAGTGGGCGGCGTACAGCAGGTGATGCTGGAAGTCCGAGTCGCTGAGATGAACCGCGAATTGATCCGTCGCTTAGGCATCAACGCGACGGCCATGACGCCTCAAGGATTCGGGATGACGGCACTGAATCAGCTGACATCCATGTTGGGTGGAAACAGCTTTGCGGGGGTGAGCGGTGGTGTGGCAAGTGCGTTGACGAATACGTTGAATCTTTCGCAGCAGGCAACCTCCGCTGTCAACGGTGCGTTCCAATTTCAAACCGGCAACATCACCTGGTCAGGCTTTGTCGATGCCTTGCACCAGGAAGGAATCATCAAGGTATTGGCCAAGCCGACATTGATGGCCTTGAACGGTCAGGAAGCGGCCTTCCTTGCCGGCGGTGAGTTTCCGATCCCTGTCCCTCAAGCGTTCGGGTTGATCACCATTCAATTTAAGAAGTTTGGCGTCGGCTTGGTCTTCACCCCGAACGTCATGGACAAAAAGCACATCAGTTTGAGCGTCGCGCCGGAAGTATCCGAATTGGACTTCCAGAATGCGTTGCGGACACAAGGGTTTGTTGTGCCGGCAATCACGACCAGACGGGCCACAACGACCGTTGAGTTGGCCGATGGCCAGAGCTTTGCCATCGGAGGACTGTTGAGAGACAACGTGAAAGAAACCATCAATAAGTATCCCGGTCTCGGCGATATTCCGATTCTCGGCGCCTTGTTTCGAAGCACCTCATACCAAAAGAACGAAACCGAGCTGCTGATCATTGTCACTGCACATCTCGTGAAGCCGTTGGATATGACGGCCCAAACGCTCCCGACCGATTACTTCGAAGAACCCAATGACTTTGAGTTCTATTTGATGGGTTATGCCGAGAAGGGCGGCTTCGGCGGCAAAGCAGGACGTAAGTCATCTGCAGCGGAAGTACTCTCCAATCGGGTTACAAGAGGCCGCGCCATGGAAGGACAGGTTGGACATATCGTTCCGTAAAGACCGGATTCGTAATCACTGATTGAATTGGGAAGGAGATCGCAATGAAAGTCACACATCTGGCTATAGCTATTGTGGGTATTGGGCTTCTGTGGGGGGCCTGCTCCCGGGCTACCAACAGCCCAAATTGGGGAGTGGCCTATCAGGAGATGCGCGCCAAACAGGTCCTGGACCCGATGGCCGGTGAGAAACTTGATCCCGTTGAAGGCCAAGACGGCAGAGTGAATGCGACCGCCATGGAAGCCTATCGAAAAGGTTTCGAAAAGCCCGATTCAGATTTCGATCGCTCGATCGTCTCGAGTGGTGTCAAAACCAAGTAGAACGGAAGAGAGACTCAAGTCATGAAAAAGTTGAACCAGCGCGGGGCGGTGGCGGCGGAGTTTGCACTGCTGTTGCCGGTACTTCTAACCATCCTCTTCGGGATTATGGAATTCGGAATGATCATGTACGGCCGGGAAGTCGTAACCAATGCCACGCGAGAAGGCGCAAGGGCTGGAATCGTTCAGTCGACTCCTCCCGTCAGCGCGGGAGCGATCGAGGCCATAGCCACTAACTATCTGACCGGTACGGGCGTTAGCACTGGGAGCGTTGACTTTGATGTTCCTGCGTCCGGAGGCGGAACGGGCACTCCGGTGACCGTCACCGCTACCTATAGCTATCCCTGGCTCATTCCCTATATTCCGACTTTACTTGGCTTACCGTCGCCGCTTCCAATTCCCATCACTGTGACGATGTTGCATGAATGATACTGAGAGTATGTGAAAGGCTGGGAATTATGAACAGAACTCTGTCGAAAATGGGTCTGGCAAAACCGTTTAGCAATGAGCGTGGTGTCGCCGCCGCCATGGTTGCCGTGTTCTTGACGGTCCTGCTGGCGTTTGGAGCTGCCGCGTTGGACGTCGGTCACGCATTGGTGGCGAGGAATGAATTGCAGAACGTATCGGACGCGGCCGCTCTAGCTGGCACACGTGCTCTTGGGTCCGTCTATGAAGGGATGACTCCTGCTGCGCAACAGGCCTACGTTCTCACGAGCGGCGATCAGGCACTGGTCGAAGCCGCAGTGCAAACGGCCGCCAATGCGAACACGGCGGCAGGCGTCTCGATCACCATCAATTCGTCGGACATTCAAATCGGGATTTGGGATCAAGCGACCAAAACATTGACTCCCACGGCCAATCAGCCGAAGTCGGTCCGAGTACTTTCAAGGCGGGACGGTTCAGCCAACGGGGCGATCAGTACGTTTCTCGCGAGTGTGATCGGCATGTCCAGCGTGAGCGTCAATGCCGTGGCAACGGCAGATCTGACCGCAGTTGGTCAAACGGCGCCGGGCCAATTGGACGTGCCTTTTGGCATTTCCGAGTACTATTTCACGCAGTTCGGCTGCGGCGACGCGATTAAGTTCTACCCGAACGACGGCACGCCGATCGCCTGTTCCGCCTGGCATACGTTCGACTCTTCCCCCGCCAGCGCCAATACGTTGCGGAATATCATCGATGGTATGACTGCCGGGACATACACATCTCCTGGGACGTCGCCAGGAGACACCCTCAATTTTATAAACGGCAATGTGGCGAGCGCCTTTCCTAACTTGATTAATCTCTACAACGCCAAGAAGGATAGCAGCGGTAACTGGGACGTCTTCGTACCTGTGTATCAATCTCCGGACTGTACTCCACCCAACGGCCCGATTGCGATCATCGGGTATGCCGAGGCTCGGATCACCAACGTCCAAGGCTCGCCGAATCATCTGATCGAGGCGACGGTACTGTGCAACATATTTGAGGGCAATACAACCGGCGGCGGACCGCCCTATGGGCCGGTTCTGTCTACGATCCCCGGTCTCGTCGAATAACTCGTCAAACTGAGGAGAATAGCTCGTATGGGTCGCTTGATTACGGTGTCGATTGACTGTCGGAAC
>JAJFBJ010000102.1 GCA_020697375.1 Nitrospira sp.
CGCCGACGAGATGAGACCGGCCATGGTCGTGTCTGACGACCAGTAGGCAGCATCGCGGATGCGCTCTAAAAGATCGGTCGGCAGACTGACGGTCATTCGTTGCCGTTTCGGGCTTCTCATGTAGACGAATCGATTCATGGTGTAACTCCTTTGCAGAAGAGGCGCAGATGCGCGGGCCTGCCCACTTATGGGTTCTCCTGATCAAGGCGCGCGGATCCGCTCCTCGTGGATGGTGCCAGTCTCTTCATACTTCGCGGTGGCGAGGATGGATTTCAGCCTGCCGAGAGGCAGGATCTTTCCATGCCGCGATGACCAACAGCACCAGCATGCCGCTCACTCCAATCAGTAGGCCGCCCATGACGAGTTCCATGTCAGGCTCCTTTCGGTATCCTCGGATTCCAGGCGTCCGAGACATTCATATAATTTCTACACTAAGGAAATGCAGCAATACCCATGCCATTGTGGAGCAGAAATACGTGGCTGTCTGAATGCGAGGAATATTTTGCGAATTTCACTTCGGCAGGAAGACTACTTCTCAACGACGGCTATGCAGGTGTGTGATCACGGGAAACTGTATCATACTGTGGACGTATCGGATTGTTCGTTTTCCGGGGGGAGGTCAGGCCGCCGAGGGAAAAGATTCACGATGTCGTCGAGCTCTATCTGGATCCGCCCACTCACGCCGTCGTGCTGAGCGTGGACGAGCAGACTCAGATCCAGGCGCTCAATCGCACGCAACCCCTTCTGTCATTGCGGCCGGGCGTGCCGGCCCGACAAACCCATGACTATCGTCGGAACGGCTTGACGAGTCTCTACGCCGCGCTGGAGGGAGCCTCCGGCACGGTCGTGGGCGAGTGTTGCGCACGCCATACCGGCGCCGACTTTCTGCGCTTCCTGAACGTGCTGGTGCGGCAGTATCGAACGCGAGCGCTGCATATCGTCCTCGATATGGAAACGTACGAGTTTCTATTGTTCTTGTAGAACTTGAATGCAGAGCAGCGTCCTACTTCATGCCTAATTGTTCTTGTCGATAGCAGCTCGCACGACAATATCTTTGGCTGCACGATGCCCCGACTGTAATGCCCCCTCCATCCATCCCGGTCGACCCCAGGTGTGATCTCCCGCAAAAAACGTGCGGCCTTCGGATCTTTGAATATGAGGGACCAGCTCGAACATCTGTCCTGGCCGAAAGAGCGGATACGCACCTAGTGACCACTTTTCTTTGTCCCAACATCGAGTGGCATGGTGGGAGCCGGCTGCGTTGTAACTTTTCTTAAGCCCTGGGTAGACCTTCTCTAATTGATCAAGAGTAAACTGGACGCTCTCGGCATCTTTCATGGCAGTAACTCTCTCGCCCAGCATTCCCACCATGTAAGCTTGTATGATGCCTTGAGGGGTATCCTTTCGCCGAGCATATGTCATGTCGAGCAAGTTCATTCTGCAGACTCCCGGGTCATTCGGTAAGTCATCAGGGAGGTCCAAAAATGCGACGCCATTGAATTTATCTTCTCGGTCCCAGACACGTTCTTTGCACTGAAGATATACCCTTGCTACAGTGGCATAGGGCAAATTCCTAATGGCATGTAATTTCTCCGATGAAAAAGGGAGATTCCTTATGTCCCTAAGCGTGGAGAAGGGAATCGCAGATACCAAATAGGTTCCCTGTATCTTCTGTTCTTGGCCGTCTTTTTTGTACGTGATGGAAATGCCCGTCTGCCCTTGCATAATTTCGGTGACTGGTGCTTCCAAGATTGTGCGGACATTCTTCTCACGTGCATCGAGCCGTTTCTTAAATTCTTGCGGAAGTGCATCCATGCCACTCTTAAGCGTATACCATTTGGTTTGGGGGTCCTGGCACATTTGACGTGCCACCGCGCCGTCTCGGAATACCGATAAGGCAGAAATTTGGTCGAGGTCATCCCACCATCCAAACCAAGGGCGTATCAATTCAATGGCTTCGTCTGAGGCTCCGCGCATTCTTAAGAAAGTGAGGAAGCTCACGTCGTCACAGCTTTGAAGATCAAGAGAAAGCTTTGTGCTGGGCCATGCTGGTTGGCAAGGATCTACAAGAGCGGTTTGAGTGCAGATATATCTACCAAGTAGTCCCCAAAATCCTGCGGCAGCTTCCTTAGGGTTTGTCAGAGTTGGCCAAGGTATCTCAGGTGTACTCCTTTTGGCCAGATCAACAGCTTGCCCGCTCTCATGTAGTGGTATGAGCTTCTCTAATCGGCGAAAATAATAAGGTAGGGTGGTTCCAGGAAGTACGACCTGCGATAACTCACCGTGGGCATCAAGCTCGAATTTCCTCACATAGTCGAGCGCGAGCCGATGATCTTCCGAAACCCAAAATGCGCCAGCTTCCGCAGATAGATTCTCAGTAAATTCTTTGCGGAGAGTTTCAACGCGGCCGCCAACCCTGTCACGCGATTCAATTATTATAATTTCCCATTCTTCAGACGAAAATCCCCGTTCCCTTAGGTGATAAGCGCATGAGAGACCTGCCAAACCTGCACCAATGATGATCACCCTCTTTTCGGCAGCTTTCTTTTCGGCAGCGTTTCTCATGCTAATCCCCTTTTATGCAATGAATTCCGGATATATGGGAGCCCGGTCACTAGGCGGAAGGCGGCTGCCAAACCCGAGCTAAGGCAGATCCAGAATTGCCCCATACCTCATCACGTTCATAGCTAATCTCTAGCGCTTCACAGAGCCTTTTGTTGATGTCGGCATACAATTGACTATCTTCGAATGCGGCTAAAGTGGCTCCGGCCAAAAGCTGAGCATCATCCCCCATATTATTAATTGAACCTTCTACTTTGGCCTGAGTACGAAGTAGTCGGCCACATATCTCAACGGCGATACTCTCACGAGAATTATCCCAAGTAACTAGGTCTTGAATTGATAGATTGCTACAGGTCTTTAAGTTTGCAGTGGAAAGATAACGCCCAACCTCGCGGGCATATTCCTTCATCCGATACAATGGAATGGAATTGTAGATGCCAGGATGAGCGGACTGGGCGGCTTCTATCCAGACATCTGAGCTGATCTGGAGAGAGCCGCGAAGCCTTACAACAGTGTTTCCTTTGCGAGCTCTACCAGCACAATCTGTTGTGCAAATGGATATAGCCTCCTCGATCATTTTTATGTAGTTAGTCCTGATAGCTTCGTCTAGTCCCCGTAACTCTGCAATCACACCAATCATGACCCAAAGCCGGAGTACATCGGATGGATGGTTATCTAAGTCGCCACCCTTATCCGGCGACGAAACATGGAGAACTGGAATTTTCTCCATTTCAGTTTGCTGGTTGGCAAGTCTTGTAAGCCGAGCGACTCTTGCAGCCTTCTCTTCCGTGGGAAGACCATCACCGCCGTACTTGAGGCTATCGATGATCCACGGAATTAATTGTCGATTGAAGACCGCCGTAAAAACAAGTGAGTTCAGTGCAAACTCTGGCCCCATATTCAGAATTGCAAGCGCGTCGGCCGCTGCCTCTCCAATCCAATAGCGCCAGAGCTGCGCAAGAAATTGAGCAGATTCTGTTGACTCTTGATTGAGAAGGGTGAGAAATCGGGGAGACCTATGTTCCTTTTTGCCATTCTGTCCCTTTGTGAATAGATCAAAGGCGCCTTCCTCCAGTTCAGGCAATAGCTCTCGATCCGCGCGCAGGACGTCATGTCCGGCAACCTCATGCGCAAGGCCAGCCCAAAGTACGGGATGACTTCTGTAAGTAGCTGGCAGCACAACCACTCCCACGGTCCCGCCAAACAGGAGTCGAACCTCGTCCGCTGGAAAGATGTATGGTCCAGGATCGGCCGGGAACGTGGTCTGGTATTTGAAGGTGGCCAAAGGTGGCAGGGAATTTGTGACTTCTCCAAGTCCGGCTTGTCTCCTTGTGGAGGCAGATAGAAACGTGCGGGTAAAATTTGAGATGACTGCTAGAAAGCACTGCAGCTGAATAAAAAGCAGTGTGCCGTTCAAGTAATCTGGGTCTGATAGGTCGTAGATAGCACCGACTAGATTCTCTACATATGGAGAAGGAGTCTGTTTCATCACAAGCTCGATATTGGTTTTGAGAGGATCTGCAAAAGCAGCTCTATAACTATATGGGAGGTCATTAATACCGCTATCAATTGCTCCTACTAGTTCTGCTTTTTTGTATAGGCGATCTTCGTGCAACCAATCCATCCGCGCTCTTCCGCCATCTTTATGCCCCTCCCCGATCAGTCTGACTTCATCTGCTATCTTGATATAAAGACTCGTCAAGTGCTTCTCTAAATTTTCTGCAAGCATATGTTGTCCCCTTGGCGCCTAGAGTAACTTTATTGACATCTTAGACATTGATCTTTACAGCTCCGTTGAAGATACGGTAAATCTGCAATTGCTATGCACGTGGCTCTGATCTGGTTGGCTTTGTGCGCTGCCCGATAGCTACGATATAGATTGTTGAATGTGTAACCCCGTCGAGCCCGAGTAGATCGTCAATTTCATGGTCAAAAAATCCGCCTATATTTATACTTCCTAGATTCAGACCGTTCGAAACTAGATTAAGATTCTGTGCGACGTGGCCAGCTTCCAGTAATATAAAGCGGTACCCCCGATCGCCATACTTGAAAATAGATCGTTCGAAAATGGCCGTAATAAATATAATGATTGATGCCTTCCGAATGAGTTCGGGATATGCCGTGGCGCGTTCAATACGCGACATCTCTTCCTGAGTACTAAGCAAGCGGAGCTGATTTTGTTCCGGACTGTAATGGTACATGCCAGGAGGATTCTCTTCGATGCAGGAGCTGTAAAAAAACAGTTCTAGAGGGTATAAGGCTCCGCCTGAGGGAACGACTCTAAATGGGCGGGGGAAAGTTGCCGCACTATTGGATCTATTTATACCGTAAGCATAATGGAGAAGAGTCGCTATTTTACCGAGTGATAATCGTTCAGGATTTAGATGACGACAAGAAGTGCGGCTCGTGATTGCTTCGGAAAGCGACAATTTGAAGTGAGCATCAGGAGGAGGCAATTTTATTAAAGGATATCCGACGAAATCCAAAGACTCATGAAGCTTTGTCATCCGCAAGCGGACCTCCTGATCGGAAAGGCCTCTACTAAACCTGCCTATCTTGGAGTTTTCATGGAAAAGTTCCCAAAGCTGGTCTTTATTGCCAGGTGGTAAGTATGTGTCCTGCCACAATTCAGATGACATTGGCTCCTCTCACCTAAGGTAAGGGATGTGGAATCGGATTGTCTCCCTGAGATCTAAGGATTCCTCGATAGCCGAGTCTTTGTGGTATTTCCCAAAGCCGATCTCCTCCCAAAGCTCGAAGATGATGACCGACACACAGCGGGTGAAAGCCGGGTATTACTGCTCGCATGACTGAAAAGCCGAGGCTTTTAACGTCTGTGGTAGTTACATCAGCAAGTAATACTTGGTGGCCTCCACTGACAATTCGGTCAATCAGAATTGCCAGATCCTGATCAAGATCTCCTGTGGAATGGTTCGTGATGTCAGTGAAATTGATTCGTTTTTCAGATTTAAATAAGTAATCAACAAGGTGCGCATTTCCATGATCGCAATACAACGCAACGTGGCTGTCGCGGTCGACGACATTTGTAAAGCATCGGTTAGGTGTGAAGTTGTGCCGCGAGGCCTTGAGAAGCCGGCAAAACCTATAGCTATGGGCAAGTTCTTCGAGACTTTTCCGTACTGCCTCTGATGGGTTTAAATGACAAGAAAGCGCAAAAACCAGTGCAGGGGCATCCGAACAGTTATTTCTGAGAACTGAAAAGATAACGGGTATGTCGTGATCCATCTTTAGCCTGAATAGAGTCAATCTTGATCCAATGCGTTCAAACCTTTTGACCAGTTCAAGATTTGTATGGTCAAGTGATTCAAGAATAATTTGAGGTGGTTGCAATCGTGCTTGCCAGGTGATCGTAAAAGCATCCCTTTCTAGCACTTCGCAAATGGCGGAGAGAGAGGCACGTGTGGGGCCGACATGACATGCCAAGCCAGTCGATATCGGTTGAAGTATGGGAAATTCGTCGCGATCTTTATCATAAAGGTATGGAACAAATACCATGGCGGCAGGGATATGGTGAATCTGCCCCGTTTTGGGGTCCAATGCCGGCGTCCATCGGACGATCGTCGAACGGTTAAATGGTCTAAAGGGAAATGACCGCTTTCTATATTGATGCGGGCGGTAAAGGGCAAACGTTTCTGGAGCTACGCATAAAAATGAGGCATTCTCAAAAGTAGACAGTGGTAATTCTTCATGGAAGTAAATGGATGAACAGTACCGCTCCACTGCTTCGCCTATAGCCTTTGCCAGTGCCCTGTCGCGTTCCGATGAAGCTCCTCCGGCGTCAGCTGAATTACGTTGCGGACATAGACTTCGAGTGTCGCAAGCTCGTGCGTAGAAATGAAAAAAGTTCGGACTACCCGCTTCCGCTGGTACTTCTGTTACATAACGTACAATTCCGACTGATTCATCGACGAGCGATGTGATACTTTCAGAGAGCATTTCAAGAGATGGATTCATTTTCGCTCTCCGCTATCCCAGTCTAGTGGAACAAAAAATGTTTTCTCGGGATTAGTGGATGCTTGAAGTTTCATTCGACTACAAACACGGCAACGTGGAACCTTTAATACTTTTCTTTGCGTTAAACGCAATTCCCGCAGATTAAACTCAATAAGCGTTCCGACCTTCGCCAAGTCCTCTAACCCACCGTAGAGTTTTGTTAACTCAAACGCGGCTATATTCCCCAGGATAGCCGGCATCGCGGGATGAAGGCCGAAGGATTGTTGCCCGTCAAAAGCCGCATCTTCACATGCCTGCCAGAGAGCCCAATCATCGATATGGCTGTTATGGCGTGCTCGGAGGCATTCGAAACAAGCAGTTTCCTCAGGGATGATCAGGGGTCCAACACTGCCAGAAACATTTTGTAGAATCACAGGGAGAAGGTGACATTTACTGCTAACACAAAGCGCATTCACCTCGTGAAAAGACGAGTTGCTGCCAAAATCAGAAGTAATTACGACGCAGTCGGTGTCTTTGGGATCAAATTTCTCGCTCGTCGCGATATAATTCCGTGTTTCATCAGGCCAGGACTGATTCAGAAATGTATGGCTCTTATCAAAAAAACTCAAGTTCCGTAATAAGGGAAGGTCCACAATCTTCAGCTGCTTGAGACCGGCCTTATTGAGCGCACCCGCGATTTGGCGAGAGACCTGATTCAAACCCAAGATGGTAATCCGCCGCTCTGCTAGACTTGGAACGGCTTGTGTGAATCCGCTATGTAGATCCCAGTAAAAGACTTGTAGATTGCCATCGACCGCCTCGCCGGTAAACATGTGGGAATCGTGGCGAACCAGTAAGTTCCATCCGACGAGCTGATTGATCAGATTTTTCACAAGAGACTTGACCTTTGGCGAAAATAGATTGCAGATTTGCTCAACCGTTCTCCCCTCATTCTGGGTCTCTTCCAGAATGATACGTACGGCTTTGGCTGCGCCTTTTGTGCCAAGCTTAACCGTCGTTCCTCCACGACGTAGAAGTACTCCTCCGGGATAGTCGATAAATTGAACCTGCAATGACCGCAATGCATCAGAGATATGGGAAGTCACGTCAATATTCATGTCCAAAGTTCCAGCATATCGCCAAGTGTGACCGTGCTGCCCTCACAATGCTTAACAATTGCACCGGCCTCCCAATCTTTCGGAGGGGAGTCTCACGCTGCCTCCCCTCCGTCAAAATCCTCAACTAGTTAGGAACTACTGCAGCAGGTACAGAGTCCCGGTACCGATTGAGTTGAGGTAGCTGCCTTTCGTATTGCAAGTCTTATCGCATCGAGATCCTCTACCGTTAAATCCCCTGCCTTCTTTTCTTTGATCTTGTTGGAGACTTTCACGTTTTCCCAATCTTTGAGTTTCGCGCTCATGGTTCCTCCTTGGTTGATGCGTGATTTTGCGAAGACGATGTGACTATCGGTTGCTTCCTATGGACGATCACCTCCTTAGTATCTAAGTGTTAACCAGCCCATGACTCGGCTGCCAATTGTATCCCCGAGTGGATGTTCCTTATGTTTATCGTTTAGTGCGCTGAAGGCTGTAATCGCCACCTCAGCATGCTCGTGCCAGAATTGATAAGCTCCTCGAAGGTTCAGGAGGGTGTATGAACCTACCGTAGTACTAGGCGGTAGGGAGGCGTTGAACGGAAAGGCAGTAAATTGCGAGAATGCCCCAGAGATCGGATATGTCGCAGAGCTCACATAATGGACTGCTGCTTCACCGCTTAACCCGTTGGCCCACTCGCCTCGAAGGCCTGCATTAATCTTGTCCCTGGGGGCCCCTCGAGTAACCTCTTGGATGGTGAATTTCTGCCCAATCTCTTGATAAGAATAGTTGATGAATCCGCTTAACCATGATGTGGCTAAAAATTCTACCCCCACTTCGAAACCATAAATGTCGGCTGAGCCATTGTTGAAAAATGTAACCAATCGGGGGTTATCCGCTGGCCTGGTTCTCGCGATGAGATTTGATATGTGGTTAAAAAACAAGTTCCCTCTCACCCGTACGCGGTGCTTGAGAAACCAACCTTGATATCCAAGTTCATACGATGCGATTTGTTCGGGGCTGAGGTTTGACGCCCCTGCCAATCGCCCCGGGGTGACACTCGATGGCACAAAGGGAGGGATTCCAGGAAAAAATACCGACGAAGCTGCGCTCCCATGAGTCTCAAATATGGTAGGCGGACGGTATGCTACTGAAGCCGATACCCGAATAGTATGATTCTCAGCAAGCTGGTAGATGATTGCTCCGCGAGGACTGTAGGTTGGATTGATAAATGTGTCCAAATCATATCGAAGCCCGGCCACAGCCGTTAAAGACTCCGTCGCACGCCATTCATCTTGAAAGAAAATTCCTAAACGATTTTCCGTGACGTATTGATCCAACAGCGGAGAGGAGCCGGTGTTGTGGCGATAGTTGAATCCATATGTGAGGCGATTGTTAGACACCAGTTCGATGGAATGCTGAGATTCCAAGTTGTAACTGTTCTGAGTGGCTGAGTTGGTGGGGTTGCCTGATGCATCTCCAACAGAAATAAATCGTGCAATACGTGGATCCACCCTTGAAGTAAAATTATCGTTCCAAGTTTGCCACCAGGCTCTGATGAAAAAGTTTGGCCGTTCATACAAGGCATTGGCATATCCATTACTAATCTTGGTTGAGCCGTGGAGAATATCGAACACCGGCCCATCGAAACGGTTGGTATCCACAATTCCGCCCGAGAAAGTAACTCTCGATTTATCGGCCATTGCATATTCAACCTGGCCGTTGAATTTATGGTCTCTGAATGCGAGAGCGTCGCGGTTATTCCACTGGTTTGTCTGATCTCGTCCTATTGAGAGACGATAGCCCCAGTTCTTATACACTCCGGCTTGTATCGCAGCTGATGATATCGTCCCTAATTCGCCGCCACCGAATTGAACGGTAGTTCCTTTCATTTCTTGCGGAGATTTTGTGATGATGTTAATCACGCCATCGAAGGCGTTGAATCCGTACAAAACTGAGGCGGGTCCTTTCAGTACTTCGATCCGTTTAATCTCAGGTAACGTAATAGGAATAGACTTCCACCAAACCTGTCCCTGTATATCTTCATAAATACTGCGGCCATCCACGAGAACCAGCATTTTGTTTTGCTGTAGCTGATTGTCTCCTCGAACGCTGACATTGAAGTCTGCTCCCGTCACTTGCATAACGTCTATTCCGGGAATACGTCGGAGAACTGTCGGAAGGTCTATAGCGCCGGAGTGCCGAATATCTTCATCAGTGATGACGTAAACATCCGATGGAGCCTTACTAATTAATTCTGCTCGTCCAGGAAATAATCCTCCCGCAATGACGGCGCTTTCTTCTTCCTTGATCAGCTCCAGTTCCGGAACGTTTACATCGCGTTGCTTTGTGATTAGAGTTTCGTCATCAGAGGTGGTGGAGGGCTCGTTCGTAGTTAAACCAGATGTATCTGGCTGGGCTAGGACCGATGGAACATCCACCGCTAACAAACACAGGGCGCTCATACTTAGCACCACCCGTATGAAGAGCTGTATTTGATGAAGGTGATGCGGCTTCGCCGAGAGGAAGAAAAAATGCGGAAACTGAGTAGCCATCCGCGGCTCACTCCTTCCGGCCCCTAAACGACTTCCAGCGCACTGTGCCAGGCGCACTGGATAATCAGGAGAGGTGCTTAGAACACCGCCTCGTCATGTCTGAACAAGTTGGGGCTTAGCAGGATGCGGAAAAAGTCCGCCAGCGGCGTTCTCGCATCGTTCAGCGGCTCACCGTACGGCAAGAGCACGATTCGCCGCTTCGCTCGCTGCGGCCTTGCTGGACGGCCTTTTTGCGCATCCTGTTGACTATCTGATACCAACCGGCCATGTGATCTGCCCGCGGCTTATTGTACAAAAATTGAGTTTTTCCGCAGCTTGTTGGAACTCATCTCGGTACGAGCCTGGTTCCTGTCACGCACAGTATTCTTCATCCCGGTCAGCCCAATGTACTGTGCCGATCGTCACAGCCTATGCCGTCGCCGGCTAGGCCACGGAGTCTTTGCTCCCAGAAATGTGAGTCGGTGTGACAGACTCGCTTGGATTGTGCGCTTCAGCTGAATCGATTCTCGGCCCGTCTACGGGAGTGGCATCGATCCAGATGCGGCCGGCCGCTATGAGAAGGAAGAGGATGCCGAGAAGCAGGAAAGTGAGCGCGATCATAATGACCTCTTGGATGCGCTGTTCTCCCATCGGCGTGCCCTCCTTGGGGAACGATCATCTGAGTTCGTCAAAGCGCAAAGGTTGTGCCAATATCAGACGCTATGTCCTGAACCGAGTTTGTGTTCGAGGAACTCCAGAATCCTAAGGAAAACAGGTCGAGCCATTCAGCTCTGACTTCATTTCGATTTCGCTACGCATGAAGAGGTGTATCCAAACGGATTCAGGGAGTATCTAAATTGATACGACATGCTGTGAGCGCAGAGGCGGAAATGAGAATTCAGGCAGGTCAGTATGGGAAGGAGCCCGGCATTACCCTGGCCAGTACACTCCAGACTGGTTCAATAGGTGTCGAAGCATCGTTCTCAAGGTGGCATTGTTGCCATCCTGCTCAATGAGTTCAAGCAGGCAGGAAATGGCGTCATACCACAAGCCCGATTCGGAATACCGATAAATCGCATCTCTGCTACAAGCGGTCCAGGTACAG
>JAJFBJ010000103.1 GCA_020697375.1 Nitrospira sp.
GGCGGGGTTACCCGGCACGCTGTTCCTTGGAGCGATGGGCATTCTATTCCTTGCTTCTGTCGCTTCGGGCGTCGTCGTATATGGTCCTTTCATGAGAAAACTGCCGTTCGGCACGGTTCGGCAACACAGAAGCTCGCGACTCACATGGCTTGATCTCCACAATCTCTTGGGCATCGCGACCGTGCTGTGGGTCCTTGTCGTGGGAGCGACCGGCGTGATCAATACGCTGGACCGTCCGCTGCTGGCATATTGGCAAGGAACCGAACTCGCCGCCATGCTGGCGCCATGGCAAGGCAAGCCGGCTCCGACCCTGTTGAAACCGGTCGATGACGTGGTACAGACCGCAGAATCCGCTGCGCCTCGGATGAGAGTCCGATTCGTCGCGTTTCCCGGCACCCCCTTCGCAGGCCCCCACCACTATATGGTCTTCATGCGGGGACACACTCCTCTCACCGCTCGATTGCTGACGCCCTTGCTCATCGACGCGGAGACCGCCTTGGTGACAGACGCGCGCGCTTTGCCGTGGTACCTCACTCTACTGGTGCTGTCACAGCCCCTGCATTTCGGGGATTATGGCGGCATGCCATTGAAAATCATCTGGGCGTTGCTGGATGTCATCACGATCGTCGTCTTGCTGAGCGGGCTATATCTCTGGTGGATAAGGAGACACGCACCTATCGAACAGCTGTGGGAGGAAAAGAGTTGAGCGGCAGTTGGATGGGCTACCGCGTTCTCCGCCACCCTCTTCCTCTCCGCCTCGGCTTTTCTTCTCGCACCTGGAATGTAGACATTCCCCTTCCCTATACGCTTCTGCTATGTACCCGGCCGGATGACGCAGACTGCTGCACATCATTTACCGCAGTAGAATGGCATTTCCCGGACAGACTCCTGGCCGAACGAGCAGGTATTCATGAATGGTCCGGGCTGGGCTGATCAGGCACAGGAGACCCGGTTAACGGCAGGAGGAGTTTTCAAATGATCAGGCACATGAGTACCGGTCAGATCTGGGGGATGCCGATTGTGCTTGGCTTGCTGAGCGCGCTGGGCCTGTTGTCCGCCCTTCTCGGTGATGGCCCATGGGACGCGTTGTCCTGGGTTACCCTGGCGACGCCGCTGTGCGTCAGCGTATGGTTTGTCGGACGATCGTTCAGCCGCCACTGTCGGATTACCGTGCATCGTTCGTGACCCTATTCCACCATCAAGTCGGCAGTCCCTATTCGACTCCGACCATTGTCGGGCGACCCTGTGGCAGATTTCCTCGACCGAGGCATCCGCACAGCGTCATTTTGGTTCCTTCGATCATTGTCGAGACCGATCGCCACAGGCATTTCATGGAATCGACCAATTCAAAAACCATACAGACACATCGAGTTCTCGCCATGATGAGCCTTTCGGCATTCAAAAAGTGGTACCAAATCCATAAATGGACGAGCCTGATCTGCACCGTCTTCCTGCTCATGCTCTGCCTGACCGGCTTACCGCTGATCTTCGGCGAAGAGATCACCCATTGGCTGGGCAAGAGCGTCGAGCCGCCAGAGATGGCCCCCGAGACGCCGAGAACCGACCTCGATACGATGTTGGCCGATGCGCGGGCCAGGCGTCCTGCAGAAGTCATCCAGTTCGTTTCCCAGGACGATGATGAGCCGGCTTGGTTCATCACGATGGGCCTTACCCACGACGCGCCGGAAGCCTCCTCGGTCTTCAAGTACGACGGACGAACCGGCGCGCTGCTGCAAGACATTCCTCTTCGCCAGGGCTTCATGTACGTGATGTTCAAGTTGCATGTCGATCTCTTTGCCGACTTGCCGGGCACGCTGTTTTTGGGGAGCATGGGTTTGCTGTTCGTACTTTCTGTCGTCTCCGGCATGGTGATCTACGGTCCCTTCATGCGCAAATTGCCGTTCGGCACCGTCCGTCAGGATGGCAGTCTCCGACTTACCTGGCTTGACCTGCACAATCTCCTGGGAATCGTCACGTTGCTCTGGGTGCTGGTAGTGGGCCTGACAGGGGTCATCAATACGCTCGCGCGGCCCATCTTTACGCAGTGGCAGCAGACAGAATTGGCCGTCATGACGGCACCCTGGAAAAACAAATCTCCTTTGACGCAGCTCAGTTCCTTTGATGAGGCAGTCCGGGCAGCGGAAAAAAGTGACCCGAAGAGCGATGTCGGCCTCGTGGCCCTCCCGCAGACCCCTTTCGCGAGCCCGCATCATTACGCCATGTTCATGCGCGGCAAGACACCCTTGACGGCTAAATTGATCACACCAATCCTTATCGATGCGGGCACGGGACGGATTGCCGCCACCCGCCCCATGCCATGGTACGTCACGGCGCTCTCGCTCTCGCAGCCGCTGCATTTCGGCGATTACGGCGGCCTGCCGCTCAAGATCGTTTGGGCGGGGCTCGATCTCATCACTATCGTGGTGCTCGGCAGCGGCGTCTATCTGTGGTGGAGAAAACGCACGGTGTCCGCCGAGCAACTCTTGCATGAAGCCGATCGGGAGCATGGGTCCGCAATGGGTCTTGCCCGGGAAGGAATTCCGGGCTGAAATTCAACATGCCGTCCGGCTCACCTGGCGGGACATGCATAATCTCCTGGATATCGCCACGGTGTTATGGGCCTTCGTCGTGGGAGTGACCGGAGTGGGATACCGATGACAACGATCCTATGGCACGTGCCGTCGCAAAACCATTACAGACCAGACATCCAGAGCGAGGGCCCCCTTCGCTACATGGCTTGCGCCGGTTTTCCCTTATGCTGACAAGGGAGGCAGATACCATAGAGCTCGAGGGTTCGAGCGGTGAGACTGAAGCCGTTTTCCGCCGCAATCTCCCGTCGAATATCTTCCATGGTAGGCTCTTCGAACTCCACAATATGCCCGCACTGCGTGCATATCAGGTGGTCATGATCACCTTTCACCCACATATTGTCATACTGCGTTTCTTCACCGAAGCATCGTGCCTGGGCAAACCCGACCTCGCATAACACCCGCATCGTCCGATAGATCGAACCCAAGGGCGTCCTGTGACCGTTTCGATTGAGCAACCCGTAGAGGTCACGGATCGTGACATGCTTCTGGTGCAGGAATGTCATCACAATGTGTTCGCGCTGAATGCTCCACTTTAACCGCGATCGCCCCAGCTTTGACCGGAGGTGGCTGATTGCGTCCTGAACGACCCGCGACTTCCGTATCCGAGCTGTAGCTTTTATAGAAGGATTCATGTGTGACTGTGCCACAGTGGAACAAATTGCCTGGAGGCAGAAGCGCCAAAGCTTCCTATGGAGTAAGACGAATCATACCGTGCAAACCACACCTACACTTCCTACTCTATTGTTCTCCGGGCCTCTGCTTTTTGTATAACCGCCGAAACAGGTCCAAAAATATTCAGCCCCGGCCAAATGGACCTGGAGTTCGAACATTCCAATTTGACCCATTCCGCTCATACCATGCGCTCCATGCAAGTCTCACCAGGCAGGTATTCATTCGTAACCGAAGACCGACGCCATGTCTGACCTGACGCATGCGGAATTGTCGACGCTGGTCGAAGCGCATGAGCGCGATCTACAGCGCTTTCTGACGCGTCGATTGGGATGTGCGGAGACCGCCAAAGATCTGGTCCAAGATACGTTCCTGCGCCTGCTCCAAGCGTCGCCCGGACAGGCGCTTCTCAATCCGCGCGCCTTTCTCTTTCGAATCGCCACCAATCTCGTCATCGACCATCACCGTCGTCAACAATATCGCGCGACGCTGTCGGATACCGACCTGCCGGTGGAAGCACCTGACCCCTGCCCCTCCGTCGAAACCGTCGTCTTGTCGAAACAACAGGTTTCACTGCTCAAGAAAAGCATTGAGGAGCTGCCGCCCAAATGCCGACAGGTCTTTATTCTCACCAAGTTTCATCACCTGACACACGGCGAGGTGTCGGCACGCCTTGGAATCTCCCAGAGTACCGTCGTCAAGCACATGATCAAGGCCGTGGAATATTGCAGGCGCCGGGTGCAGGAACAGGGTTCGAGAAACGACGCTGAATAGATGTCAGACCTGGGACATTCGTCAAGGAGAGTAGGAAGTGTGTCCTACAGGACATGACAAGGCCGCAGAGCTACCATGACCGTCGCGATGAACGAGCAGGAACATGAGACGGTTTCCTCCATGGCATCAGCCTGGCTCGTGTTGTTGGAATCGGGACAGGCCACCGCCGACGACCGGAAACGGTTCGCGTCATGGCTCACGGCTGATCCGGCCCATGCCGCCGCCTATCGGAAGACCGCCGTCTTTTGGGCCGGTTTAGATACTCTGAGCCCTCAAGATGTGCGTGAGCTGGGCTGCCATCTCGCCGTCGATTGTCCGTCCGCCACGAAAGAGAACAAGACGTTCTGGCGAACGCTGCCGGCCATCGCCGCCGCCATGCTGCTCGTAGCTGGGATCAGCCTCTGGCTTGTCATGGTCTGGCATCCGCGCGGAGACTATCACACAGCAACCGGGGAACAACGAACGGTCTCCCTGGACGACGGCTCCGGCATGCAGCTCAACAGCGACACGGCCGTGTCAGTGACGCTCACCAGGGATACCCGCCGGCTGATAGTCCACCGGGGCGAAGCGTTTTTCACGGTCGCGCCGGACGCCACGAGACCGTTCGAAGTGACGGCCGGTAGCGGAACCATCCGCGCCTTGGGAACGGCGTTCAACGTGAGAACGGATGACGACCGCGTGACGGTCACGGTCACCGAACACCGTGTCCGGATCAGAACTCAGGGGATCCATGAAGCCGAGGCTCGCGCCGGAGAACAGATCATCTACCGGTCGGACGGCCGGCTCGGACAGGTTACATCCGCCGATGTGACGCGAGCGCTCGCCTGGCAACGGCACCGGCTGATCTTCGAGAATCAGCCGCTCAGCGAGGTGCTCGAAGAACTCGCGCGCTATCGTTCCGGCTGGATCGTGATTCGCGACCCTTCGTTGCGCGCACTGTCCGTCACCGGCGTCTTCGACACGGAACATCCCGGCCACATCCTCACCGCCATTGAAGAAAGCCTTCCCATCAAGCCGGTCAGACTGACCGACCAATTCATTTTGCTCTATCGAGGCCGCACCACCACACGCTGACCCCTCCTGGCTTTAATCGTTAAGATTTTTTTTGCTTCCACTAGACCTCTCCCGCACGCCGTTCGTCGAAGTGACTGTGCCCATCTTCACACTCACCATGACCACCGCAGGCTGACCGAAAGGATGTTCATGTTCGCATCTACTCAACCCCTTATGTTTTCGGGCCACAGAGTCAGACGGTCTCTCATCGCGCTTCTTCTCAGCGTCATCCCGGTGATCCAGACGGTGACGGGTTCACCCGCCATCGCGCAGGACTCCTCCTCAGCACCCATCCAGACCTTCGACATTCAACCGCAGCCATTGTCCTCCGCGCTGCTTCAGTTTTCGGAGAACACGAATCTTGAACTGTTGGTCGACGCGTCCATGACGCGGGACATGCGGACCAAAGGCGTAACCGGTGAGCATAGTCCTGAAGATGCGTTACGGATGCTGCTGGAGGAAACGGGCCTCGACTACCGATGGACAAGCACGGGCAGTGTCGCGCTCGAACCAAATTCAACGGCGCCTAGGCTCCTCACGCCGGTGTCACCACGTCCGGCATCGCAGTCGTCGGCCCAAGATATGAATGGCCAGGCGCCGGCCGCGAAGCCGGTCAAGGTGCCGGAAATCGTCGTCAAGGAGATCCGCGAGCGGGACGATACCCAAACCTACGTTGCCGAAGAATCGACGACGGCGACCAGAACCGATACACCGATTCGCGATGTGCCGCAGTCGATTCAAGTGATCACCCGTAAAGTGATCGAGGAACAACGCACGTTTCGACTGCAGGACGCGCTGCAGAATGTGTCGGGACTCAACGCGACCGAGTCCGCCGCCTCCCTGTACGAATCGCTCATCATCAGAGGGTTCACGGCGACTGACCGAAGCTATTTCCGCAACGGACTGTTTGACCCATTCGCTCAATTTACGGCCTCTGATACCTACAATATCCGGCGGCTCGAAGTGCTGAAAGGACCGGCGGCCGTGCTGTACGGACAAGGAGATCCCGGCGGTGTGATCAATATCGTGACCAACCGACCGTTGCCGAATGCGGCCTATTCAGCCAATGTCACCTTGGGAAATTTTCACTTCTATCGATCCGAACTCGACGCGACAGGACCGCTCAACACGTCCAAGACGGTCCTCTATCGCCTCAATGTGGCCGGCCAAAAAGCGGGCAGTTTCATCGACTATGCCAACCGCGATCTCGCGGCGATCGCCCCGACCATTACCTGGCTGATGAGTTCCCGAACCACCCTCACCGTGGAGGCCGATTATTTGCGACGCTGGAGCAACGATCCGTACGGCCTTCCGGCCCAAGGCACGATTTTCCCGAACATCAACGGCCCGATTCCACGCAATCGCTCCACGACGCTGGGTGACTTCAGTTCGTTCAACCGTACCTCCTACCGTGTCGGATACGACCTCACGCATCAATTCAATGATAAATGGTCTATTCGCAATGCGTTCCGGCATACGATCGCGGAGGATGACGCGAACAACCTGTACTCTGGCTTTAACGGAATTCTGGAGCCGGATCAACGAACGATCGGCAGGTTTCAGGTCTTGCAGCCGGGTGTGGCCCGGAGGCATGCCAATTCGATGATCACGAATCTGGTGGGGCATGTGCGTTTTTTAAACATGGACCATACTCTCTTGAGCGGCGTCGAGCTGCGACAAGAAAAGACCGACCAGTTCAGATTCATTTTCGCCGGCGCCCCACCGCTGGATCTATTCGCCCCCGACTATTCGCTCAACCCGTTACCGTTTACCGGAAACGGGGTCAGCCTTAACGCCGACAACAAAAGCGCCGGTTTCTATGCGCAGGATCACGTCACAATTCTGCCGAATCTGAAATTCCTGGGCGGATTGCGTTTCGATTATGTCAACCAGTTGTCCCAAAACGCCACGTCGAGTCAATCATCGGACAACCACGCCGTCAGTCCCCGACTGGGTCTGGTCTATCAGCCGATCGAACCGGTGTCGCTCTATACGTCCTGGACCAAGGGCTTTCAGCCGAGCTCACCTACGGCCTTCAACCCCAACGGTGAACTATTCAAGCCGGAACGGTCGACCCAATATGAAATCGGTGTGAAGACATTCATGTTCGACAATCGACTCTCAGCCACCCTCGCCTGGTTTCATTTGACACGAGAGAATCTGCTCACGCCCAGCCCGGATCCGGCTCAGGCCATTCAAGGATTTTCGGTTCAGACGGGCGAGCAGCGCAGTCAGGGGATAGAATTGGATGTGACCGCTCAATTGGCGCCGGGGTGGAACATCATTTCCGGCTATGCCTATACCGACGCCGAGGTCACCAAGGATAACGATTTGACGCTGATCGCCAAGCGTCTGGCCAATGTGCCGTACAATAAATTCACCCTGTGGTCCACCTATTTTGTCCAGGACGGCACCCTCAAGGGATTTGGGCTCGGCGGCGGAATTTTCGCGTTCACCAGCCGGAACTCTTCGATCTTTGATGGCGCAGTGGACATTCCCGGCTATGTCCGGGCCGACGCCGCCCTGTACTACAATCACGATCTGAAGCCGGGAAGTTGGCTCGGAGCGAAGGGCGTGAATGTAGCCCTCAATGTGCGCAATCTTCTCGACCAGCGGTACGTCGCGACATCGTATAACGGCTCCTCACAGTTCTTCTTCGGCGAGCCCCGCACGGTGCTGGCGACGGTGGGAATGAGGTTCTAGCAGGCTGCGGTAAAACTATGACTCTCACGTGAAAGGCACGCATGAGCGGACGGCATCTACTATCAAACGGGCAAGACTCATTTTCAAACCTGTGGGCGACATGAAGAGGTACTCCATGAGTCGGACAGGACAAGCAATCGGCGTTTCCCTCATGCTGCTGCTCTCAGGCTGTGCCGAGGGCCGATGGGCGCATCCCACGAATACCGACCCACAAACCCAACAGGACTGGGAAATCTGTAAAGCGGAGGTGTTGTCGGGCCAGGAATACCGGAAGGACACGATGGCCGGCGGCATCAATTTGAGCGGATGCATGCAGTCGAAAGGATACAGCTACGTCGAAGAGCAGCCGCGGCAAGCTCCCGTATCAGAAAGTCCAGCACCCCGGTGAACTGAATGCCGATGCTACGTGCAGACCGAGACGCCGCTCCATGCGATCATGAATTACCGGCCGGCAGTCGGCTCCACGCCAAGTAAGATGAATCTCGCTTTTTTCTCGATCCTTCGACGGGCCATCTAATCGGTCGTCGCGATTGGGGCGCCGTGGCGCTCGACCGCGAACATCTTCTCCCCTTTCTCTACAAGCTGCATTACAGCCTGCATATTCCTGAATTTGCCGGCCAAAACCGGTGGGGTATCTGGTTCATGGGCGGAATCGCGTTCCTCTGGCTCATGGATTGTTTCATCGCCTTGGCCATTTCCTTTCCGGACCGGCTGCGGTGGAAGAAGTCCTTCGCCATCCGGTTAGGCAGCCGATACCAGTTTAATTTTGATCTCCATCGGGCGGGCGGCCTCTGGTGTTGGGGTCTCTTGCTGGTCCTTGCCCTGAGCGCCGTTCACTTGAATCTGAATCGCGAACTGTTCAGGCCGGTGGTGGCCGCCGTAGCGACGTTGACAGCCGGTCCCTTCGACCAGCGCCGACCACGGCCGTTGAATCAACCACTCGAACCGGAAGTTGGATATGCCCCGATCGTGACCCAGGCCCGACAGGAGGCCATACGCAGGGACTGGTCGGAGCCGGTCGGCGGCGCAACGTATAACGCCCATTACGGCATTTACGGCGTCCGGTTTTTCCAGCCCGGCAATGATCATGGGAGCGGTGGCTTCGGCGTCAAACAGCTGTACTACGACGGCATCGACGGAACGTTTCTCGGAGAACGTGTGCCCGGCACAGGCACGGCCGGCGATATCTTTCTCCAGGTTCAGTTCCCTTTGCATAGCGGCCGTATTGCCGGCATCCCAGGGCGCATCATGGTATCGTCCCTGGGTCTCCTGGTCGTCACGCTGTCTGTCACGGGGGTGGTAATCTGGCTCAAGCGGCACGGCAGACTATTTCCAGCCAGAAAATTGTATTCCGGCTTCAGTCACGTCCGACAAACAGATCAAATCCCATGAGATGAATATCGGTATGAGTGCCGAAATCACCTTCCCATTACCGAAGAAGGCTTCGGTCACGAATGAGATGGCGCTATCGCCTCGCTACAATATTGTCCCTTGACTCAACTGGCAACGGGCTGCCACCATGATTGGTAAATAATCTCGCCGCTGGTCACACCATGTCCCACCTCACCAACATCTCCCTGTCGTTATTGACACTCGTGACCGCTGGCCTCACAGGTTGTGCCCAGGTCCCGTCCGATCAGAAGTTCTCGGCATCCGGACCATTATTGCCGGAAGCTTGTGACCAACCGGTTCAAGAGCGCAGCTACGTGGCCACCTGCGTATCAACAACCTCCCGACAGCCGGACACCCCCATTAGGGATATCCCCTCCTCCACGCAGGTCATTACCCGGCCGCTCATCGACGATCAGAAAGCCCTCACTGTCGGTGACGCGCTGCGCAATGTGAGTGGTGTGCAGGGACGATAATCAGTCAGAAGCCGTGCTCTGCCGTTTCCTCGCAATAAAACAACTTTCAGTACTGTGACGATCGAACCCTACCCGCCATAGCCGCATCTGGTCCGAAATAATCAGGGACCTGGATAATCAGGACAATCCTCCGGCAGGAGCGCAGCTGGGCCACTTTTTTTTCACCCAGGGAATGGCCGGTTCAGCCTAGTGTCTCCTTCCTCTGACAACTGCCATCGGAATAAACCCACTCATCGTTGTCCACTCCGACGTGAAGCGTTATCGTCCCTCGTTCTAAACGACCGTCTTTGACACAACATCAGCCGTAGAGCCTGCTCGTATGTTAATCGTCTCCCCCCCTGTGCCCCATCGTACGATCGACCTGCAGGCTGAAGGAGTCGACACACACGTTCTTTGCAGAACCCTGCAATTTCAATTATTTAAAAAAATATTCCGGCAGGGTGTGGATCGCACCTTCTCATACGTCATTACTAATGAAGAGCTCTGTGTCACGATATTTTTTGCTCAAGAATTCCCCCTGAGAATCTGTTCGTAACGTAACAGGAAAGGAACCTTTTGATGGAAGGACTGAAGCAGCTGATCGACTACGGCATCATCGGGCTCTTGATCGCGCTCAGTCTGTGGGCGGTCGCCGTGGCGATGGAGCGATGGTATTTTTTTCGGAGGGTCGATATCAGTCACTTTCAAAGCGAACAAGAATGTGAGATCGCTCTGACCAAACGTCTGGTCGTCATCGGCACCGTGGCGGCCAATGCTCCGTATATCGGATTGCTCGGCACGGTCCTCGGTATCATGCTGACCTTCCACACCATGGGCACCTCCGGCACGATGGCAGTTCAATCGATCATGGTCGGACTCAGCCTTGCGTTGAAAGCCACCGCCGTCGGCTTGCTCGTCGCCATCCCTTGCGTGGTCCTGAACAACGTGCTCCGCCGACGCGTCACCGAACTCCTCACCACGTTCAAGGTCCAGCATGGAACGTGAGATTCATCAGATCAATGTGATCCCGCTGGTGGACGTCATGCTCGTCTTATTGGTGATTGTGTTGACGACGGCGACGTTCATTACGACAGGCCAAGTCCCCGTGCAACTGGCTAAGGCCAAAGAGGCCGGTGATCGGAAGGATGTGCCTCTCGTCATCACGATGACGGCCGACGGAGAATTGTTTATGAATGACCAACCGGTGCCGCCCCATGGCTTGAAGATCGTGCTCACGTCGCATCCTCGGGAATCAATGGTATTGGTGCGAGCCGACAAGGTCACCGTTCTCGACCGGTTCGTTTCCGTGGTGGATGAGGTCCGCAGTTTGGGATTCCAACAAGTCAATCTGGAAGTGGTGCGATCGTGAGCGAGGAATATTTCCGGTCACACCGTCGCCGCTCCACGCTCTGTTGGGTCTTCTCGACGACCACGCATGGCGTGCTCGTGAGCGCGGCCCTGGCGCTCATGGCGGAGATGACCCTTCCCCCTACCCCTGAGACCTTCAAGTGGGATGTGGCGATGGTGCAGTCTCCCGCGCCCC
>JAJFBJ010000104.1 GCA_020697375.1 Nitrospira sp.
TCATGGCAGCTCCTCTCTGCTTCGGTTGAGACATCATCTCTTATTCATTCTTGCGTCGGAATCGGCGGCGGTATGCCGGCGAACAACCTGGCGATTTGCGGTCACAGGTAAAAGCCTCGATCGCGCCGCCTGTCCGACAAGCGTGACCTATCCGGCACTGTATCGGTCTGCACGAAGCGGTTCTTGAGCGCATGTCCTGTGAGGATAAAGTCTCGGAATAGCCCGCTGTAGACTTGCATCTCGCCTGTCGCGTTCTCACCGGCAGAGACTAGGCAGGAGGAATCCCTGCCTGCAATGGCACGACGAGTAGGTCGTCATGGTTGAACTTTTCCAGCACGACAATTTCCACCCGGCGATTCTTCCGGCGATTCTTGGTCCGTCCTTCGGGAGTGTCGTTGTTTTCAATCGGCTTGGAATCCGCAAAGCCGGTGGCGGAAAGATGTGTAATGGGCACGCCATACAGCTCAGAGAAAATTCTGACGACCATTACGGCCCGCCCCGCGGAAAGCTCCCAATTCGACGGAAATTGCGCCGTTCGAATGGGTACATTGTCGGTATGGCCGAGGATGCGGATATGGCGGTCCATTTCAACCAGGATTTCTGAAAAGGCTTTGAGGAAGGGCAATGCCTCCGCCCGCACGCGCGCTTCCCCGCTCTCAAATAGAATGGATTCCGGCAGGGAAAGCACAATGGCGCCGTTTCCGATTTCGGCGACTTTGATATCCGGCATCTCCGATTTCAGGATCGGATGAATCCTCTTTATAATTTCCCGCATCCGGCGAATGGCCGGTTCGTTTACATTGGACATGTCGGGATTGATCATCTTCGGCTTCGCATCGCCGATGCTGAACGGCAGGCGGCTGGATGGCGTGCTGTTCACCGGATTCAAGGCGGCTTTGATAGAGTCACTCACGGTTCGATATTTGCCCTCATTCACAGAGGACACCGAATACATGACGACGAAAAAGGCGAACAGCAGCGTGATGAAATCCGCATAGGAGACCAGCCAGCGTTCATGATTTTCGTGCTCTTCGTGCTTCTTCTTCGCCATGCGAGGATCCAGCCGGCAATCTTGCGGTTCGGCAACGCCGGATTCACGTGCTTACTTTTTCTCTTCCTTCGTCCGTTCGTTCGGAGAGAGGTACCCTTCCAGTTTCTCCTGTAACAGCCTTGGATTTTCTCCCTGTGCCAGGCCGACGAGTCCCAGAATCATCATCGTCCGCAATCCGGCTTCTTCTTTCAGTTTGAATTTGAGCTTGTTCGCGATCGGCAGAAAAAACAGGTTTGCGGCTCCGACCCCGTAGACGGTCGCGACGAATGCCACGGCGATACCGCCGCCGAGCTTGGAAGGATCGGCCAGGTTCTCCATCACATGGATCAAGCCAAGCACGGCTCCGAGAATGCCGACGGTCGGCGCATAGCCGCCGGCCGCTTCCCAGACCTTGGCCGAGACGACTCCTTCTTCTTCATGGTGCTCGACTTCGATTTCAAGAATCTCCTGCAAGAGCTTCGGGTCGGTTCCGTCGACGATCAACTGCACTCCCTTTCTGAAAAACGGGTCGTGCAGGTCTTTCAATTTTCCTTCCAGCGCGAGCAGGCCCTGTTTGCGCGAGACATTCGCCAGATCCAGGATCTGCGAGATGCTTCCTTTGACGTCGTGCGGAGGATTGGTAAGGACGAGAGACAGGGATCCGACGGCTCTGATGACGACCGGCAGCGTATTTTGCACACAGCAGGCTCCGAACGTCCCACCCATGACGATGATAAAAGCCGTCAATTGAAGGACCGACCCGATGTGTCCGCCTTCGAGGGCCTGACCACCGATGATCGATCCGATCGCAATGACGATTCCCAGTATGGTGGCTATATCCACAGCTCTGTTACCTCACGGCCGAGTGCGGCCCGTTGTTCCCGCAAAAGGTTCCGCGGATGGCCGGAATGGTGGGGTTGCGCCTGCCGGAAACAGTCTGGTACCGTGCAGTCGCATCATAACAGTCTTGCATGGAGGTGCTATTGTGGGTCCTGCCGATAGCTTGATGCTCGATGCTAAACAAGCCATTCTCGATGAGCAGCACCGGAAATTTCAGGTTTTGCAGCAGGAGGGTCGTTGGTCGGAGGCTATGCAACAGTTTCATGTGACCTTGAATTGTGCGTCGGACCTGTTGAAGGAATCCTTAGAGTTGCTTCAACATGTCATCGATGCACGGAACCGACGCGGCCCCTCCCAACCTCGCCTGTCCGATCATCGCAGCCCATAGACGGTACTAGAAATGATGAAGTCTTCCCCACCGCTCCTAACATTCGGTTCCAGAACAACATAGAGTCACCTACGCTAGGCTGCTTCTCGGGCGAGCAGAAGCCGGTTCAAATCCACCAGGATAAGGAGCCGGTCTTCAATGCGCCCTACGCCCTGCGTGAATTCCGCTCCGGCCATCGTACCGACTGATGGCGGAGGCTCGATGGCGCTTTTCGGAACACGCAACACCTCTTCTACTGAATCCACCACCAGCCCAACCAAGCGTGCCTGCACGGACACTACGACAATCCGCGTATTCGTGGTCCGTTTGGCGCCTGTGAGGCCGAACAGTTTTCGGAGATCCAGAACCGGAATAATACGGCCCCGCAGATTGATGACGCCTTCCACATAAGGTGGAGTCTTTGGGACTCGCGTGACTTCCACGATCCGGTTGATCTCCTGTACGCTTAGGACATCCACCGCGAATTCTTCGTTTCCGATCCTACAGATCACGAATTGAAGAAGATCGTCTCCTGCCTTCTCGTCCAGGCGGTCCGCAGCCTCTGCTGCGGCCGCCTGGTCGTGGGATTTCACCTGTTGTTCCGTGGCGCTCATGCTGGGCTCCTTCTCGTGGTTAGCAGCCTAGATCTTGAATCCACCCACGATGCCCTGCAACTCGACCGCCAGCTGGCTCAAATCCTGACTGGCCTTCGCCGATTCATGGGCTCCGGACGAAGACTCCTTCGTAACTTTCGCGACCTGCTCGATGTCGCTGGCAATCTGCTGAGTGGCGACTGATTGCTCCTCCGACGCCACTGCAATCTGCCGGATCATGTCCGCGCTTTCGGATACCATGCGCACGATCTGCGACAGGGCTTCGCCGGTCTTATTGACAAGATCAACGCCGGCTGTGACTTTCTGCGTACCCTGCTGCATCGAGTCGACGGCGCCCCGCGTATCCTGTTGGATTTGACGGATCATATCGCCTATTTCCTTCGTGGCTTTGGTCGTCCGCTCGGCAAGCTTCCGTACTTCATCGGCCACGACGGCGAATCCTCGGCCTTGTTCACCCGCACGGGCCGCTTCGATCGCGGCGTTCAAGGCCAGCAAATTGGTCTGATCGGCGATGTCTTCAATCGTCCGCACGATTTCACCGATCTGATCGGACGACTTGCCGAGGTCGGAGATGATCGTGGCGGAATTGGAAACCGCGTCGGACAACTGCTGCATCCCGGAGATGGTGCTCGAAACCACCGTTCCGCCCTCCTGGGCCGTTTTGACCGTATCCTGTGCGAGACTGGCGGCTTTGCCTGAATTCTGCGCCACTTGACCGACGGTGGCATTCATTTCTTCCACCGCTGCGGCTGTTTGTGAAGCACGTGAGGTCAAGGTTTCGGTGCCTTTCGAAATCTCCTCGGCCGTCGCGGACAATTCAACCGATGCCGAGGCCACTTTGTCCGTCACATGCGCAACTTTCTTGATCATATGCTGCAATTTCTCGATGAACTCATTGAAGTACCCTCCCATGTGCGCAAGCTCATCATTGCCCTCGCAAGGGACACGCTTGGTGAGGTCGCCCTCGCCCTTGGCAATGTCTTTCGAAATGTCACTCATTCGCGCGAGAGGTTTCAGCACGATGTTGCGGAGCAGGAAATACATCACCACCATGATCGCGACGACGATGCCTCCCATCAGTCCGCCGGTTTGCCACATGGACCGGTTCGACAGAACGATGGCCTCCGCCATGGGAAGCGAGAGGCTCAAAATGCCCAGGGTATCGCCGACCTGATTGTTGGTATGGCAACCGAGGCAGGCAGAAGAGGAAGCCTTGTCGGCAACGGCTCGTCGGAATGTCTGCACACCGTTGACGTCGTCGCGGCGGGCATAGCTCTCAGCTCCGGCCATGATGGCTCTGATCGCTTCATTCTCGAAATTGTCTTTTGGTGAGTTCGCGGAATTCAGCGGATTCTG
This sequence comes from Nitrospira sp., assembly GCA_020697375.1. The sequence goes on from JAJFBJ010000104.1 coordinate 4,208, forward strand.
GCTGACCAGGCGGGCACTGTACAGCCCCGTCCGTGATGCTTCTTCGCCCATTTCCCGGACCGCCGTCGCAGGGAAAGGAATGGCATCCGGAGTACCGGTATGGTCCTTGAGAATCTGGATGTCTCCGCCGGACTTCGATTTTTTAATTTTGGCGACATAGTTCTGCGTGATATAGGCCCGGCTGATCATGATCTGCGTGCTGATGACACTGCTCCGCCCCTTGAGCATCGTGTCCATCTTGGACTCTTCCTGTTGATACAGCACGAAGAGTCCCAGCATGATCACCAGGAGTGACACCGTTGAAATGGACAGAATAAACTTGGGCCCGATTGTCATATTCTTCATCATTGTCCCCATGACGCCTCCTACCCCTCTCTATTGCGAACGATTGAGATGACGGTTGTTCTCACACCATGTTCATGATTTCGCCGATCACTTTGGAGAGCGAAACCACTTTGTCTGCGCACCCTGCTTCGACGACTGCTTTCGGCATGCCGTATACAACACTCGACGCCTCATCCTGAGCCACAGTTCTGCCCTTGGCGGCCTTGATGGCTTTCATCCCTTCCAATCCGTCGTGCCCCATCCCGGTTAAGATCACTCCGATACTGCGCTCCCCATACAGAGCCGCCACCGATTTGAGCATGATGTCGGCGGAGGGCGCATGCGCATGCTGTTCCACATTCGGCGCAAGTGACACCACCGTGCTGGTGATGGTCCGTTTGGCGACTCTAAATTGCACTCCTCCGGGGGCCACGAGCACGCGGCCGGGCCGAATTTCATCACCCTCGACTGCTTCGCGCACATCAAGCGGGCAAAGGTTATTGAGCCGCTCGGCAAAAGGTTTCGTGAACGATTTCGGCATATGCTGCACGATGACAATCCCGGCCGGACAATCCGAGGGAATCATCGGCATGATTTCAAACAATGCCTGCGGACCTCCCGTGGAACATGCAATGGCAATGAGTTTTGTGCCGCGCGTCACGCTGACCGCGAGGCTGCTCAACGCCTTGATCGGGCTCGCGGTGGTCTTTGCGAGCCCGGTCATCGTGATTTTTTTGAGTTTCGCGCCGGCATGGCTGGCGGCCAGCACTTTGGACACGAGTTGCTTTTGAATCTCGGCGATTTTTGAGGCGACCCCGTCTAATTGTTTGGGCACGAAATCCATGGCTCCCCACTCCAAGGCTTGCAAGGTTTCCTGCGCTCCTTCTACTGTGATGGAGCTCACCATGATGATGGGGACCGGATGTTGCGCCATGATCTGCTGCAAGGCCTGCAGGCCTGTCATACCGGGCATCTCCACATCCATGGTTACGACGTCCGGTTTCAATTGCCGCACCTGTTGGATGGCTTCCTCTCCGTTTCGCGCGACTCCTACCACCTGAATCTGTTTGCCTTCCTCCAGCATGTTGGTCAGGCTTTTACGCATAAACGCGGAATCATCCACGACGAGTACGCGTACCGGAGATGCCGGGAGGGTCATGTGTGGGACTGTAAGCGCCATAGCGTCCTGCCTGTTCCCATCGGTTGTCGGCCGCAAAAGCTTGAATGCCTGTGAGTCGTCGATCGACTGTGAATGTGCGTGTCAGGCTGCCTTGCCGGCTTGCTGTTTGTCCTGACTGATATGGAACGATAGTTTTTCACCCAGGATTTTTGCGTCGAATTTTGTGATGTAGTCCGTCGCGCCGACCGCCTTTCCCTTTTCCATGTTGCATGCGCCAGTCAGCGATGAATGGAGCATTACGGGCAGGTGCGCGAGTCGTGGGTCGGCACGAATGTGCTTGGTCAAGGTAAAGCCGTCCATTTCCGGCATTTCGATGTCGCTTAAAATGCAGTGGATCTGATCCACTCGCGGTTTGCCTTCCGCCGTGGCCTGGTCGGCGAGCGCTAGGAGCTTCGTCCAGGCCTCTCCGCCGGTCGTGGCCATGATGTACGACATTTCGAGACGCTCCAGCGCCTTGCGAATTTGCGTGCGTGCCACTGAGGAGTCGTCGGCAAACAGCATGCATTTCGATTTCAGCTCCGGTGTCATCACCATTCCGGCAAACACTTCATCGTCCGAACGGGGGCAAATATCGTTCAACACTTTCTCCACGTCGAGAATCAGCACCATGCGGCCGTCATCCAGCATCGTGACGGCGGTGACGGCGCCCTTGTTGTTTTCTCTGACAATGGCAGGCGGGGTCTTGATGGCGGACCAGGAGAAGCGAATGATCCGGTCGACTCCCGAGACGAGGAATCCCTGCAAGCTCCCGTTGTATTCGGATACGATTAAGTATGGATGGGGTCCCGCCGTGCTGATCGCGGGAGCATCTGATTCCATGGCCAGGCCTAAACTGCGCTTGAGGCCCACTACCGGAACCATAATTCCGCGGATGTTGGCCATGCCCACGATGCGGCAATCCGCCTCCGGAATTTGTGTGAGCGCCGGCAGCTTCATCACCTCACGAACCTTGAACACGTTGATGCCGAAGATTTCGTTCGTGCCGAGCTTGAAAAGCAGCAGTTCCATCTGATTGGCGCCCGCGAGCCTGGTCCGTGCATCAATTTCACTGATGAGAGTCGACATGCTTCCTCCGATTTCTCTCTTCGTCGTTCATCGTGCGCGTAGGCGCAGGATTAGACCGCTGCCCCGGCGGTATGCCAGGCCCGTGCATTCTGGACCAGTTCAGAGGTATCGAGGATCAGTACGACCTTGCCTTCACCGGTAATGGTCGCGCCCGACACACCCTTGACCGTTTCGAGATAGTCCCAGATGGATTTGATGACCACTTCTTCTTGTGAGCGCAGTTCGTCGACCACGACCCCGACCCGTCGGTCGCCCAATGCGGCCACCACGACATAAAATCGGTCCCTCTCAGAATCGGTCGGGATTTCAAACTCTTGTGCCAGGCGAATCAGCGGCAGTACCCGGTCCCGTAGATGCAGAACCTCGCGCCCATTGATCGTCTTGATGTCCGTACGTGAAATCCGAACCGCTTCGATCACCGTGCTCAGCGGGATGGCGAAGATCGATCGCTCCACTTCCACCATCAACGCTTGAATGATCGCGATGGTCAGAGGCAGTTTGATGATGATCTGGCTGCCTTTGCCCGGTTCGGATTCCAAATCCACACTGCCGTTGATCTTTCGAATGTTGGTTCGAACGACATCCATGCCGACGCCACGGCCGGATACGTCGGTGACTTGCTCGGCCGTGCTGAACCCCGGCAAAAAAATGAGATTCAGCACCTCGCGATGTTCCATCGTAGCCAGTTCCGCTTCCCCGATCAGGCCCTTGGCCAAGGCCTTGGCTTTGATCTTCTCGACAGGAATACCGCGCCCGTCGTCGTTGATGCGGATGACGATGCTATTGCCTTCCTGGCTTGCGGCGATGGTGAGCTGTCCTTCGCCCTGCTTTCCTTTGGCTTGCCGTTCAGCGGGAGTCTCAATCCCATGGTCGATGGCATTGCGCACCAGGTGGACCAGCGGATCACCGATTTCATCGGCGACGGATTTGTCGAGTTCAGTTTCTTCTCCGCGCATCTCCAACCGGACCTGCTTGTTCAGTTTCTGCGAAAGGTCACGCACCATGCGCGGCAGCTTGGCGAAGACTTTCTTGATCGGGAGCATGCGGGTTTTCATGACGGCCAGTTGCAGATCGGTCGTCACCAGATTGAGCTGCGCGAGGGTTTCGCTCAGAACACGAACCTGAGGGTCCGATTCATGGTTCTGTTCCAGCTGGGTGCCGATCTTGATCAGACGATTGCGGCCCAGGACCAACTCACCGACCAGATTCATCACGCTGTCGAGCCGTTTGGTTTCCACCCGAATGGTCGCGTCTTCTTCAGGCGGTCTCGGTTGTTTGTCCTGCTTTTGGAGGGCCTGATCCAGCGCCCGCTCGGTGATGGCTTTGGCCTGGAGTAGAATTTCTCCCAATGGGGTCTTGGGATCAGGCTGATGCTGTTGCGCATTGAGAGCGTCTAACACCTGGCCTTTCGACGCCAGACCCTCGTCCACCAGAATTTCGCCTAACGTGTGCGTCGCCGAAGCGGGAGAGACTTGCGATTCGGATGCGGACAGCGTGCCGATCGGCGACACCGTCGCAGTCTTTGCCTCTATCGAATGAACCGAGGCAGCGGCCGGCTCCGACAGGCTGGTTTTCCCGTTGATGATATCGTCCAACTTGGCGGAGATTTCTTCGGTGGGCACGTGCGCGTCGGTTCCCGATCCACGAATGTCGGCCATGATCGCTTTGATGACGTCTATGGTTTCCAGGATGACGCTGATCACGACCGGGACGACCGCCATCTCTCCCTGCCGGAGCTTATTCAGAATGTTTTCTCCGCGATGGGCGACGTCGACCAAATGGTTGAACCCCAGGAAGCCGGCGGATCCTTTCATGCTATGCATCGCACGAAAGATTTCATTGAGAAGGTCTGTGTTGTTGGGATCGGACTCCAATGTCACGAACCGCTGATCCAAGACCTCCAGCATCTCGTTGGACTCGGTTAGAAAGTCGTTGAGTATTTCCTGCATTTCATCGCTCATAACCCCACCTCAGTTAAATCCGAATTGCTTCAGAATCTCATCGGCGAGATCCTGGTTCATCGAGGTATTCTTGGTCGCTTCCAGTTGCTTCAACATATCGCTGGCCTTGTCCTGATCCTTTTTCGCCGCCTGTTTCTGGTACGGACCGAATACCACCACCAGTTGGAGAAGCTTGTGCTCGACTTCATCGAGAATGGTCACCAATTTGTTGACGCTCTGCGCCACCAGATCCTGAAACGATAAGGCGGTCATGATATCGAGCAGACGTTTGTCATCCTGCCCGAGGATCTGTCCGATGGTCTGAAGCTGTTGCTTCAATGCAGGGGATGCCTGAGTTTGCTGCAGCGCCCTGGTCATCTCTTGGAGCAGGGCGCCGAGTTGGATATGAGTATCCTGGATGGCTTCCACCTGCCGCATGACCTCGTGCGTCCCCTGTTCCGTCAAGGTCTTCAGATTGGTGAGATGAGTCACTGCTTGAGGCAGCTGTTCTGTCGAGCTATTGACCGGCGCACTGAATTCCGACAATGTCCGCATCGTGGTATCGATAAATCGCGCCAATTCCCCGAGCTCATCATAAAGCTTAGTATTGGGGTCCTGTCCGTTCCCGTCTGAATCGTTCGTTGCGCTTGCCGACTGGGTTCTCGCAGGGGATTGTGCCATCGCCGCCCTCACCGGTTAGGAGTCGATTATTTGAAAATCTTGTTGATCTTTTCCTGCATCGTCTCGGCGGTGAATGGTTTGACGACATAGTTGCTCACGCCTGCCTGGACGGCCTCCATGAGGTTTTCTTTTTGCGCCTCGGCCGTGACCATCAAGACCGGAATCTTTTTTAGTTTTTCATCGGCACGGATTGCGCGCAGCAGATCGATTCCCATCATGACCGGCATATTCCAGTCGGACACGACAAACCCATAACTGTCTGCCTGCAACTTGGTGAGCGCATCCTGCCCGTTCTCGGCCTCCTCCAGATTGTTGAAGCCGAGCTGTTTGAGAATATTCTTCACGATGCGCCGCATGGTGGACATGTCGTCGACGACAAGAATTTTCATGTTGGGATCGGCTGGCATGCATCATCCTCCTTACTGTTTTTCATGAATAACGGAACGGCCCGCGTGAATGGCCCTGAAGAGGCCGGTTGTATCGTGCAACGTTTCGGAAAAACCGATCATCAAGTACCCCTTGGGCCGCAACGCGTCCCGCAGGTCTGAAATAATCTGCATTTTGGCTTTGTCGTCGAAATAGATGAGGCAGTTGCGACAAAACACCATATCCATCCCGCGCACCAACTTGAGGCGAGGGCGGTCGTAAAGATTCACCGTCATGAACCGGACCATGTTTTTCACCACAGGGAGGAGAGTCTGCTGGTCGGCCGTCCCGGTAAAATATTTCGCGAGCATGGCGGCTGGTACCTTTCGCAGGGAATGCGAGCTGTATTTGGCGGCTCTCGCGATATTCAGAACGCTTTCACTGATATCCGTGGCCAAAATGTCAATGGACCAACCGGCCAGAGGAGGATGGTCGCGCAAGAGCAACGCCAGGGTGTAGGGCTCGTCACCGGTGGAGCAAGCGGCACTCCAAATACGAATCTGTTTCGTCGCCGCATTGGTTTTCATGACTTCGGGGATCATGACTTTCATGAACGTATCGAGCTGCGCTTCGTCGCGGAAAAAGTAGGTCTCATTGGTGGTGATGACCGTGTACAGTTCGGTGAACTCCCGGTCACGGTACGCATCGAACCGCAAGAAATTGAGGTACTGTTCGAATGTCTGGCAACGGCAGGCTTTCAATCGGAGCTGCAGGCGATTTTCCAAGAGATAGGTTTTGTTTTCCTGGAAATGGATGCCCGTCTGTTCGTAAATCAAATCCCGGAGATGCTTGAACGTATCGAGATTCAACTTGGCCGCTGGCACATCGGACTTTTTCACCGTATTCGTGTCGGCCATCGCATGCCTCTTCATGAACCGTTGCAGGTGATGGGTCGGATGCGCTCGGACAGCCGAGCCGTCCCGGATGTGCGATCCTGCCAGTTCTGCGCTCCCCATGCGGGGGACAAGGATCAGTTCTGGCGAGCCCGGCTATGCATCCAATCTTGAATGTCGCGCCGGAGAAATCGCCAATGCTTCCCGATTTTGGAAGCCGGCAGCTGTCCCAGGCGGGCGAGCTTATACACCGTGGATTTGGGGACGCGTAGAAACCGCGCCACTTCCATGACGGTCAAAATTTCGCTCTCCGAGGAGGATGTGCTGTCGGCATTCGTTTTGGTGATTGTTGCTGGGATTGCATCGTTCATGACGGATGAGGTATCGGTGGGGTGGGTCCCAAACTTTAGTTGGGGTTGTCGCGCGATCGGGCGACAGAACTATAGGAGGGGCTTGCTGCAGTCACGGAAAGGGGCACAGAAGGGCGCTTCCGGTTATGCTCATGTTTTTCCCTGTGGAAACCGATAAGAAAGAGCGGCAAACAGACACAACGGGGAGAAATGTGTCCGGATGGCTGTGATCGTCTCGGTTGGATCGGGAAAGGGCGGCGTGGGCAAGAGCGTCATGGCCGCCAATCTGGCCCTC
>JAJFBJ010000226.1 GCA_020697375.1 Nitrospira sp.
CTGGACATTGGCGGTGGTCGCACTCGGCATGGGGACATATGGCTGCACGAGCCTGCCTGATACCAGTAGGACAGCAGCGGTTCATGAGGTCAAGCTTCAGGAAAAAGTTTCGCCGGAGACGATTCAAGTCCAGCCGGGAGACGAAGTTCGCTGGACGAATTTGAGAAAACTGCCGGCCCAAATCGATGTCCCCAATCTGACGTCCGAGGATCTTTCGTGCCAGCGTGGATTTACGAACTGGATGGGCTCGCTCCGGGAAACGGCCTATCTCAAGTCAAATGAAACGGCCGCCCTTTGCTTCAAGAAACCGGCGCGCATCAATTACAACTTTCGCGCGGAAACGTCGCTCGGTGGTGGAAATCAAGTGCTGCCGGGTTCCGTGGATGTCGGCAACCCGCTCGTGCGGTGAAGGAGCAGCAGTATGGATAGGGACAGCCGGTCCAATGAATTCAAGGCTCAAGTGAGCGGGGCTATGCCGGGCCGATGACCGCCCGGCGACCGGGCTTTTCTGTCCCACCAAGGCGGCGAGCAAGAAAGAACCGAACTTCAGTTGCTCGCCGCCTTGGAGAACCCGCGCCCGCCGACGACGGGGGAGGCTGAAAGGGAGAGCGACTCGACGCAGAAATTCGCGGCGCCTCGGTTCCTGTGAGAGTGTCGGCGAATAGGTTGCAAACGGAATAGAGAGGGATGCCCTGACAGACGGGAGGCGATATGAAGGAGACGACAATGGAAAAGGCGAGGGCCGCGTTCATCCTGGCGTCGATGCTCGCTGTCGGGATGGCGGCGGGCGCGGCATGGGCGGATTCTCGACAGGCGCCGCAACAGGGCTTCGCGTGGAAGGACGGAGCGGAAGTGTATAAGAAGGTCTGCGCATTGTGTCATGACACGGCCGTCGGTCCGGCCGTTTTAGGCCGCGGTCACGATCCTCTTTATATCCGACTTATCGTACGCAACGGGAGCCGAGCCATGCCGGCCTTTCGCGCATCAGAGATCGATGACGAATTACTGACAAAACTCGCCGAGTATGTGTCGAAGACAGCAGCCGACAAGTAAGGAGGGTCCATCACATGGAGGTTGATCGACGCAGCTTGATGAAGGGCATGTTGGCGGGTGGCGCTCTCCTGGCCTTGGGCACTCCTCCCTGGTCCTTCGCGGAGTCGCCGGCCCGAAGACCCGATCAATGTCTCTTGTTGATGGGTGGCGGCGGCGCGGAGGATTTGTTCGCGAGCGGCGCAGCGGCAGCCTCCAGTGGCATGGACTCTGGCGGTTTGCAGTCCGTGAAGCTAAAAGGCGGCCTGCTGACCGATACAGACAGCGCGGCCATGCTGTTGAAACAGTCTCGGGGAGCGAGATGTATCGCCGTCATGGACGATGCCGGCGCAGTGATTTTTCTTGAACTGGCCAGGACCGCGGGCGTCCGGTTGCTCTCGATGGGCACGCATGCCTGCTCGACCGATGCAGTCTGCCCGCTTCGCCATGTCTTGGCCTCGACCTCATCGGCGAACAATGCGGGAGGATTGCTGGCATCACAGCTTCTTCAACGCCAGGGCAGCTTTTCCATCACGGAAAGTTTTCTCCAGCAATCGCCGGAGCAAGGTCTTTTGACAGGTTGGTCTGCGCCGGGATTCTCGTCCTACCGCTTCACCGAACCGGAATCGATTCACATGCATTGTTCGGGCCTTTCGCTCCCGGATGGCGGCCGGCTGCTTGGTCTGGACGCAACCGAAGGATGGGTCCCCATCCCACAGCAGGCATGCAGACGTGACTCTGTCGCATGGCAGACGAAGAGCTGGGTGGAATCCGTGGGCTACGTCGTGACCGCCTCGGCGCTGGGCCTGGACTCAGTCAGGGAATCCTGTTCCGAGCGCGCCTTCGTGCATCGATCGCAGAACGGCGAGCCCATACAGGCGGCGGAAAGATTTGTCTCATTCGTCATGGACATCTAGCAGGATGGTGAAAACCTAATTTATAGGTCCATGAGAACAATCATTTGAGTGGAAGCCGATTATCCCACAGGGATGTTCAAAACGCCCGTCCAGCGCGGCCGCAGCAATGCGAGGAGGCGAGGCATACCCTTGCGGTACGTTGAGCCTCGGAGCGATGCGAGAACAAAGCTGGCGGACGTTTTCACATCCCGTTAGCCCGAGCCAGGAGGATAAAGCATGGCCAGCAAGTATCTCGCATTGCCAAAGGGTGTCTCCGAGGAAACGTTTGATGCCGCGGTGAAGGAATTTCGCGCGGTCCTGGGTGAAGCCAACGTGCTCACGAAAGCGGAGCAGCTTGCGCCCTATTCCAAAGTCATGATGCCCGTGCCGGAGGCGAATCACACGCCCTCTGCCGCGATCCTGGCGACGACTGTGGAACAGATCCAGAAGATCGTGGGCATCTGCAACAAGTACAAGGTTCCGATTTGGACCATCTCGACCGGAAAAAACCTGGGCTACGGTTCTGCGGCTCCGGCTGAGCGGGGGCAGGTGGTGCTCGATCTGCATCGCATGAACCGTATCCTCGAAGTCGATGGCGATCTCTGCTACGCCCTCGTGGAACCGGGTGTCACCTATAGGCAGCTCTACGACTATTTCCAAGAACATAAGTTGGCGCTCTGGCTCTCCGTGCCGGCGCCCTCCGCCATTGCCGGACCGACCGGCAATACGTTGGACCGGGGGGTGGGGTATACGCCCTACGGGGAGCATTTCATGAACGCCTGCGGCATGGAAGTGGTCCTGGCGAACGGGGAGGTCTTGCGCACTGGCATGGGATCGGTGCCCAATTCCAACACCTGGCAGTCTTTCAAGTGGGGCTACGGTCCTTACTTGGATGGAATCTTTACCCAGTCCAATTACGGCATCGTCACCAAATTCGGTTTTTGGCTTCAGCCGGCGCCGCCGGTGTTCAAGCCGTTCATGATTCACTATCAAAATGAAGAAGATGTGGTGGAAATCGTGGAGACCATGCGCCCTCTCCGCCTGAATGGTGTCATCCCCAATTCAGGGGTGATCGCGCATGCGCTGTACGAAGCGCCGTTGAAGGCCAAGCGGAGCGATTATGTCTCCGGGCCCGGTTCGATCTCGGATGAAGCCGTTCGCCGCCTGGTGAAGGATCATAACATGGGCATCTGGAACGTCACGGC
>JAJFBJ010000227.1 GCA_020697375.1 Nitrospira sp.
GAGCCAGGAGTTCCTTCACATTGAGGGAGAGGTGGACGGTTTCGAAGGGCGCCCAATCCGGTTCATCCGATGCCGGCAGGACCGACGGACGATAGGGATAGGCGACACTCAGCTTCATGCCTTTCGTATCGCGCAGGTCCTTTTCATCACCTCCTCCGCTGTCAGCTCTGGCGAAGGCCTTATGGTCCGTCACGACCAGATGCAGGGAAGAGCCTCGCATGAACAATGCGCCGGCCGTCGCATCGCCGTAGGCGGACGCAGGATTCGGAAGATTGAAGAACACACGTTCTGTCGGTCCGGCCTGTCGAAATGCATCGGCAATCGGCATGGCGACCGCGCGAAGATCCCCGTCATCGAACAGAGGGATCGCCCTCGGCGCGCCGAACAACCCCACGATGGTTCCGCTCCAACCGCTCACGCGAATGGCTCCCAGTAAAACGAGCATCTCTTGAGACGTAAACTGTGCCGGATGCGCGTTCAATGCCGGCGGCGAGGAACGCTGTGCGGAAGGATCAGGCTGCAGGCCAATCTGAATGTCCTGCCGATCATAAATCACTCGTTCGTTGCCGAACGCCTGGCAGGCCGCCAGTGCCGGAAGAAGCAGCCCTATGCCACACAGGGCCCAGCAGTGCCGCAGCCACAAATGGATTGCTACTCGCATACGAACTGGATGCCCCAAACCCGGTCCAAACCCATCTGACCCCGCCACGCCCGATCGGCTGCCTTGCTGATCTTGGGGATTTCTCCTTCCCGGACGATGCGTGAGCCTCGGGGACATTTCTCGGCGATCAGATGAAGCGCATTGCGACGGCCGGATGAAGCAAGTACCTCGGCTTCGCTTTGGAAGGGATAGGACACGAGCCCGCTGTGCTCCGCATCACGCACCAGAGTAGCTTCCGGCTTGCATCCCGCCGCTCCCGCAAGCAGAAAAACCAGACAGCCTAGGCAGGATAGCCGCAAGACCATCTGTTCGTTACGCCCTTCGCTCACGGCGTAACGCAATACGTGTCTTCCTGTAGCGGTTCATACCCTCCGCCTGCATTATAGGGAAATTCAGCGATGTCCTTGCCGCCCGTATTCCAAATATGGACGCATTGCGCGGTCAAGGAGGGCAGATTCCGTTTCACGTCATCCACGACCACAGCCTTCGCCTCTCCGGTCGTTCCGATGACGATCAGCCGGTTGCCGGCCTTCAGCCACTTGGGATCGAGGGTTCCTGCATAGAATATGGCGAATTCACCCGATCGCCTGCCGGTATCTCTCGGCCCGTAAGCCGGTTGCTCGACGATCTGCAATTGCGTGGCAATGATAACCAATTCCTTGTTTCTGAGATCCGCTTGAACGATGCGCCCGCCCAGCTGAACCTTTTGTCCGGTCTTGGCGTTCGGACTGCTCCGCCAGTCTGTAAAGTCAAAGTTCTTGTCCGCGCCTTCGGTGATATCGGTCGGAAAACGCTGAATGGGCCAACAGGCGGTGGCGGCCAAACAGATCGCGATGATCATGACTCCCGGCATCCGGATCATACGGCTCTCCTTTACTCCTTCCAGCCCCCGGTTTGCAACGCTGACGGAACGTGAAACGGCGTTGGTCATCGGACGTGATCACATGAATCGGACCTGGAATTGGACGAGGAAGGCGTTCTGCGCGAACGGATCGAACGTCGCATCGTACGGAACGCCAGGCCCATTGCCCTGATGGTGTCTGAATTCATAGTTGAATTGAATCTTGGACTGGATCTTGGGCGGGAAATTTTCAAAATAATAGGTCAAGCCGACGATCGCTCTCGTATAGAGGTCGTTCGACGTGCCGGTGTTGGGATCGAACTGTTCGTACATGACGGTCGGTTCCCAGTTCTGGAAGAAGCCGTCGGAGATCAAATATTTACCCAGGACATACCAGGTCCGTCGCTGCACGCCGGGCGCGCCTGATCCGCCGCAGATGACCTGATCGAGACAGGCGCCGTTGGCCGGCCGGCCGACAGTGGTTTGGTTTGAGCCATCGTGACCCTGCCACCATTCGCCCTGTACCATGAGGCCCGGAATGATTTTGGACGTGTACCGGAAATCCAGCCCATAGCGATCAAAGGTTCCTTTCCCCCTTCCGTTGATGTTGGTATTGGCGTTGTTCGATTCACCCTGGATGGTCGTGAAGCTTATCCAGGACACGTCCGAGCCGAACAGACGGATACGCGTGTAGAAACTTTTCTGTGCATTGGCCCCGGTGGCATTCGCATGATAATTGTTGTTATTCATGATGCCGGCCACGTATTCAAGCCGATTGAACAGTTTTCCGCGGACATCGACGAACAAATCACGCTCCTGCAGGAAATCGATCGTTCCGGCCGTTCCTGTCTGGTTACCGACGCCGCTGCCGACCGAAGTCAAATAGGGTGAGCTGATGATGTCGCGAAGACCGCCGGAAGTCTCCGTAAAGATGCCGAACGGCATGCGGAAAATACCCATGCGTATGAAGTTCATATAGGGCGCCCAGGACTGAAAGGGGCGAAAGTCGATATAGGATTCACGAAAAAACGTCCCGGCAACCGGCTGGCCGGTGGCAGCCCCGCTTCCTCCCGTCGGTGTTTCCCGGCCGAGGCTGATGCTCTGGAACTCCATGAGGGCATGCCAGCGGGGCAGCGTGTCGCTGATACGTCCCCAGAACAGTATTTCGGAACGGCGGATGGAAAAGTTGTCCTGGCTTTTCCCCTCCGGCACCTGCGCATCCTGATGGCTGTAGAGAAATTGCAGCGCATTCAGGCCGAAGTTCACCTTATCCCTCAAGATGGGGAATAGCTCCGTTCTGGTTTTCCAGTCTTCGATCGCGTCGATGCGTCTGGCATTCTCCGCTCCGCTGTATTCCTGCTCCGCTCTGATTTGAATCCATTCATCCATCGTAATCGAACCCTTCTGCAGCAGGATGTCTTCAATGGAGCTACCGCCAGGCGGCAGGACAGTCGGCGATTGCGATGGAGCGGAGGCGCCGGGAGACGGTTCTGCCTGCGCCACCATGCGAGGTGGCTGTGGAACCGGGCGAGCCGGACCGACGTCCTCTCCCCAGGCTCGCAGTCCAAACACATCCGACAGGCATGCAGCAGCGAGACCGATGATCACTACCTGTCGTTGAAGTGG
>JAJFBJ010000228.1 GCA_020697375.1 Nitrospira sp.
TCGACGCGTCCGTCCGGCCTGTTCGGTCGGGAGAAACGAAATCACATGACGACAGCCCTCAAGGACACAGTACGCATTGCCGCGGTGGGTGACCTTCATTGTCCCAGAACGCCGGACGATCTCCTCCGTACTCTTTTCAATTACGTCAATGACGAAGCGGATCTGTTCTTGCTGTGCGGCGACCTCACGGATTACGGCAAGCCCTCAGAGGCTTCGGCCTTGGCCAAATTGCTGGCAGTCGTCAGGATTCCGATGCTCGGCGTGCTGGGCAACCACGATTACGAATCGGGCAAAGCCAGCGAGGTGGAGCGCATTCTCTGCGATGCAGGCGTGATCATGTTGGATGGCGACTCTCGAATCCTGCACGACATCGGCTTCGTGGGGGTGAAAGGGTTCGCCGGCGGGTTTGGCGACCGGGCCTTGCAGCCATGGGGTGAAGAAGTATTGAAACACTTTGTCCGTGAATCGATCGATGAAGCGCTGAAGCTGGAATCGGCCCTCGCGAAGGTCCAGGTGCCGCAACGCATCGCGCTGATGCACTATGCCCCCATTGCCGGAACCACCGAAGGCGAGCCGCCCGAAATCATCCCTTTTCTCGGATCAAGCCGTCTGGAGGATCCCTTGAATCGTTACCCGGTGATGGCGGCGTTCCACGGCCATGCGCATCACGGTTCGCCGGAGGGCCGCACGAAGGATCAGGCGCCTGTCTTCAATGTGGCGCTCCCATTACTGCAGCGAACCATTCATGACCGTCCTCCAGTCCGGATCTTCGAAGTCCCCTGCCCTGTGGTGGCATCATGAAACAACTGAGTTCGACTCTCCACCATGACGCGACCCTGCTGACGCCGGAGCAGACGTTCTATTTCGACGTCATGGAGATCCTGACGGTGGCGCGGATCCCGTTCCTGGTGGGGGGAGGGTTCGCGCTTGCCTCCTATACGGGAATGACCCGGGCCACCAAGGACCTCGACCTGTTTGTGCTGCCCAAGAGCTTTGAGCGCATCAATGAGGTGTGTTCGGCGGCCGGCTATCGCACGACCATGAAGTTTTCACATTGGCTGGGGAAAGTGTCACAAGGCGATTTCGTCGTCGACATCATTTTCGGCTCCGGAAACGGGCTCTGCCTGGTCGATGAGGAATGGTTCGAGCATGCCGTGCCGGCCACCGTGCTCAATCGCGCCGTGATGCTCTGTCCGCCGGAAGAAACCCTGTGGTCCAAAGCATTCATCATGGAACGAGAGCGCTTCGACGGCGCCGACATCGCACACCTGTTGAACGCCACGGGCAAAGAATTGGACTGGGCACGCCTGCTGCGCCGGTTCAATTCCCATTGGCGCGTGCTGTTCAGCCATCTGATAATGTGCGGTTATATCTTTCCCTCTGATCGCTCGAAGATACCGGATTGGCTGGTGAAGGAGTTCGTTCGGCGGATTGGAATGGAAATGAACAGTGCTCCTTCATCTGAACGGCTGTGCCAGGGCACGCTTTTGTCCTGGTCTCAGTACCTCGAGGACGTTGAAGGGGGAAACTATCAAGATGCGCGCCTCTTTCCGCGTGGCAACTTGACGAAGGAACAAACGTCTACGTTAACGCACATCTTCCAAAGGGAAGAGTAACCGGCCAGCCCGCGGGCCGATCGCCATTGAGTTGCGAACCCTCCTCCACTACATAGTGGACTTAATATCGTCTGTAACCGGACGGGCTTCATCCTGTTAATCCAAAGTCCTCTGATCAAACGAATCGGATTTGCTGAAAATCCATCAGTTGGGACGATGGTCCTTCATCGACCAGATCCATGGGATCGAGGCTCGCAAGGTCTCCGAACGACAATCCCGCCTGCTCTTCGATCCAGGCGATGGCCACTTGCGCCGTCTTGTGTTGCCCGAATACAAATTCTTCCTCTCGCAGATAGTCTTCTTGGGACATGCAGTACCCGGTTGCGCATAACTCACCGGTGCCGTCGTGAATGAAGGCCATGACTTTCCAGAACGTGAGGGGGATTTGAACCCTGTATCGGGCGGGATCGTCGTCCCGCAGGAAGGGGCCGGTGAAGACCGATATGCGCATGTCATCCTGGCGCGCATGTTCAAGCGCATAATCTTCCAGCCCGAGCCAGATGCCCGCGTTAAAAGGTTGCATCTGAGGCACCGCATTGGTCGCGTGCATGGAATCCGCGTTGCCGCGATCGGCCATCGCCTGGTTGCCCCAGATCGGATCTTCGCGCCTGGTCATATGGCCGCGGGAGAACTTTGGCGCATTGCCGTAACAGTCCTTTATAATTTGAGCGCCGGCCGGAATGCGGGGGTCATTGCGCCAGCTCGGTCGCTTGGCCTTGCGCGGCTCATTGCCGTTGATGTTCACGGCGCTATAGCGGCAGAGCCGCCGGCTGCGGCTCATGAGTACCGAAAAATGCTGGTACTTCAGCACGTCCTGCGTCTCGCCTTCGAACTCGAAGGTGAGCACGTCGCTCACGCCGCGTACAATGCGAGGCAGCGGCACCGTGAAGCCCTGACCGATAAAGTCAGCATCGTAGCCGGCGCGATCGGCATAATCCTCCGGCCGCGCCTCGGCCAGCACAATGTCGTCGTCCTCATATTCTGAAGATGCTGATCCCCACGCCTGGTCGGTCCCAGGCTGGTGAGTTCCACCGGCCGTCGGTATTCCTATCTGCACCGTCACATTGAGAGGAATCCTGTATGTGATCGACTGCCCTGTGGCGCTGTGTGGCTGAGAAACATTCACGCCGCCTGCTCCGACAGGGCCTTGTGTCACGCCCAGTCCTGGAGGAATAGACGCGGTATGAATGTCACTACGTCGGATTTCGGCGAGACGCGCAGCGACGATTCGCGAAGGCACCGCATAGTTCGCCTCGAGGAACCGGCCTGCAAAGTGCAGCCCCAACGCTTTGCCGGATTCAAGGGACAGGACCACTGAGCCGGAATTCCCGCCTAATGTGGAACAGTCATGCAGCACCGCATCGGACCGGGTCCCGGTGACTTGTCCTGGAGCCAGGCGTTTCTTGTTGTACTGATTGCCGAAAATCGTATGCATGAGATCCTGCTCAGGAATCCGGCTATCCTGCGCAGGGTATCCGATCACGGCC